>CALCGR010000120.1 GCA_937901025.1 uncultured Bacteroidales bacterium | reverse complement strand
TCCAAGAGAACTCCTCACCTTCGCAAAGAGCGATTTGGTCATCCGTTACATCATAGGTCGGGTTAACGGTTACGTTTGCGTGGATGCGCATTTTACTTCCATAGAAAGTAGTAGTGTCAGTATCAATAACCGTATCTTGCTTTGGAGTCCAAGATTGCTCACCGATATAGAAAGGCTCGTTGTCGCAAATCGTAGCGAAGATGGTATCAAATTCCGTAGTATCGTGCACAATGAAGTGACGAGTCAGTTGAGCAGGAGCATAAACCTCATCACCTGCTTGTCTAGCCGTTACATAAGCGTCGCCTGTTATATGCGATTGGTTAACATACGGGCGGTTATTATAAATAAAGATAACGTTTCTGTTATCGGACTCGTAGGTAAGAGACCTATCTTCCGGATTAGTAGTAGCACGCTCAATGGTAGGACGAGGCTCGATGCACAAATGTACTTCTGTAGAATCTTCGGTGCTGCCATACCAAGTAATCTCTTGCTCACCGCGAACAACCACTTTCAAAGGCACGATACGCTCACGCCAGTCCTCATCATCAGAATAAACACCCTCAACATATAAGTTAGCGGTATAGACACCGGGTTGCAAACCTTTAGGATTAGCCGAAACAGTGAAATCGCCCGAACCGGAACCGAATTCAGAACTAATAACAGCAGGTTTAACCGAGAAGATACTATCTGCATTTTCGCCATCGGGGAAATAGGCATGGATATTACCTAAATCAGACCAAGTAACGGTGATAGTAGAGTCAACGCTCGTTACCGTCGAATCCGTTTGACCGAAGTCGAGACCCGATTTATCTACGTTTAACGAAATCGTAGCACTCTCGTGCAAAGCTTTGACTTTAATCTTACGGAAATCGCCATCATATGTACCTTTATACCTAAAACGAAGGTAACGCGTGGTTTCTTTTACCGGCCAATTGTACTCATCGTGCCAAGTATTAAGGTTTTTCGGTTTGTCAAAATCGGCAACTTTGTCCCAATTTTGCTTATCCGCAGATTCTTCAACAGCAAAATAAACACCCGAAGCCAAAATAGTCCAAACAGCATAACCAAAATCTACGGATGCAGGTTTACCGCCCTCGAGTGCGATTACAGCATAGGCTTCTGTTGCACCGAGTGGTTTGTTAAGACGGATACGGCCATCACTGCCGCTTTCATTTGTGTACCAACTAGCATAGACTTTAGTCGGCGTAGTTGCCGGATCATCAAAATCGGCTCGAACGTACTCTTCACCGAACCTAAGCTGCGCGGAAGCTGTCACAGCCAAAGCCAACGCAGCAAACAGACTAAGAAATTTTCTTTTCATTTTTGTAAAAATTTTGTTTGTTAAATTGTTAATAATGTTGTTAGTTTTATATGCTTTTGTGCATTTTATTTTTTCGTTAAGCCAAAAGAACGTGCAAAATTACACATTATTTTTTATATACGCAAGCGTATGCGCGATTTTTTTAAAAATTTTGTGATATTGTCCGCTTTTGTTTGCAAAATATCCCTATTCAAAAAAGGGACAAAATCGACAAAAATACTAAAAAACACAAAAAAAACACAAAACACTTGCATATATCAAAAAAAATGATTACCTTTGCAGCACGATAAATGTGGATTAATAAAAATGACACAACACGAAGAATTAATTGCTGCGTTACAGCACAATTTTGGGTTTGACTCCTTCAAGGGGAATCAAGAGGCTATCATCAATAATTTGATGGATGGGAACGACACGTTTGTACTTATGCCCACCGGCGGTGGCAAGTCGCTCTGCTACCAATTGCCCTCCCTACTGATGGAGGGTGTAGCCATCGTCGTTTCCCCCCTCATCGCACTAATGAAAAACCAAGTGGATGCGATGCGGAACTACTCGGAGGAAGACGGTGTGGCTCACTTCATCAACTCCTCCCTTTCCCGACCGGAGATCAACGCGGTGAAGAGCGACGTGCTATCCGGCAAAACGAAGTTACTTTATTTAGCCCCCGAATCCCTACAGAAGAATGAGAATGTAGACTTCCTCAAAGGCGTAAAGATATCCTTCTACGCGGTGGACGAAGCCCACTGTATCTCCGAATGGGGACATGACTTCCGCCCGGAGTATCGGCAGATTCGTTCGATGGTAGAACGCATCGGTAAGGCACCCATCATTGCCTTGACCGCGACAGCAACCCCAAAGGTGCAACACGACATTCAGAAGAACCTCGACATGATGGACGCCACCGTATTCAAGTCCTCCTTCAACCGCCCGAACCTCTATTACGAAGTAAGGCAGAAGACCGACGATGTGGACAAGGACTTGATTCGATATATCCGCTCGATGAATGGCAAGTCGGGTATCGTCTATTGTCTTGCCCGCAAGGAAGTAGAAGACTTAGCGCAGACACTACAAGTGAACAACATCTCCGCTCTACCCTACCACGCCGGCATGGATGCCGCCACGCGTACGGAGAACCAAGACGCGTTCTTGATGGAGAAATGTCAAGTCATCGTAGCTACCATCGCCTTCGGTATGGGTATCGATAAGCCGGATGTGAGGTTCGTGGTGCACTACGATATCCCCAAGTCCCTCGAAGGCTACTACCAGGAGACCGGTCGCGCCGGACGCGATGGAGGCGAAGGTCAATGTATCTGTTACTACAGTCCCAAAGATATTGAGCGTTTGCGTAAGTTCCAACGCGATAAACCCATTGCCGAACAAGAGATCGGAAACCTGCTGCTCTTTGAGACCCAACAGTATGCAGAATCCTCCATCTGCCGCAGGAAACTGCTGCTCCATTATTTCGGTGAGGAATATGAGGAGGATAACTGCGGGTGCTGCGACAACTGCCGTAAGACCTACCGAATGGTCGATAGCACGGAACTCTTGCAGATTGCGCTCGAGACCATCCTCCAACTCAACGAGAAATTCAAAGCCGAGCACATTGTGGATATCCTCCACGGCAACGAGACTTCCACCGTCATCAGCTACCACCACGACGGAATGGAAAACTTCGGTACCGCCAAGGACGAAGAAGAATCCACCCTATACGCTATTCTTCGTCAAGCCATGCTTGCCGGTTATATCCAAAAAGATATCGAGTCATATGGCGATCTGAAGGTGACCCCCGAAGGCAAGAAATTCCTCAAACGCGGAGGCAAATTTGAGGTGCCCATCGAGGTACACGACGAGGATGAAGATGAGATCATAGAACCCGCCGGAGGTATCACCTGCGCCGCTGCCGATGATGTACTATTCGCCATCCTCAAAGATGTACGCAAGAAAATCAGTAAGCAGCAAGATGTGCCGCCCTTTGTCATCTTCCAAGACCCCTCGTTGGAGGCGATGGCTACCACCTATCCCATCACCCTCGAGGAACTACAAAACATCCCGGGTGTGGGTGCCGGAAAAGCGAAACGCTACGGGGACGAGTTTATCCGTATTATTAAGGAATATGTAGAAGAAAACGAGATTATCCGTCCCGAAGACTTGCGCGTTCGCACCGTAGCCAAAGACTCCACCCGTAAGATCAGCATCATCCAAGCCATCGATCGTCGCGTAGCCTTAGACGACCTCGCCGAATCGATGGGCATGTCTATGGAGGAAATGCTCGAAGAGATTGAGGCTATTGTCTATAGCGGCACCAAACTCAATATCAGTTACTTCATCAACGAGGTGGTAGACCCCGACGAATTAGAAGACATCTACGAGTACTTCAAGAGCGCAGATAACGATAACATCAAAGCCGCCATGGAGGAACTCGGATACGATTATTACGACGAACTGCACGTGAGACTGGTGCGCATCAAGTTCCATAGCGAGTTGGGGAACTAGACCAACTAGATTAACTAGACTAACTAGATTAACTAGACTAACTAGAGTTGAAGGAAAAAACAATTGATATTATTAGCCTCGGATGCTCCAAGAACTTGGTGGATACCGAACGACTGATGGGTGCGTTGGAAGCCCAAGGATGGACCTGTCGTCACGACCCCTCACGCTTGATGGGGGAGATTGCGATTGTCAACACCTGCGGGTTCATCGGCGACGCCAAAGAGGAGAGTATTCAAACGATTCTCCAACTCGTCGAGCGCAAGCAAGCTGGCAAACTCAAACAACTCTACGTTATGGGGTGCCTCAGCCAACGCTACCTCAAGGAACTCACCACCGAGATTCCCGAAGTGGATGCGTGGTTTGGCAAGTTCGATTTCATGGAACTTGCCAAACAGTTGAGAGTTGAAAGTTTAGAGTTTAGAGAAGTTGCGCCTAGCGGCGATAGTTTAAAGTTTATTCGCAAACAAACCACCCCGAAGCACTACACCTATATCAAGATTTCCGAAGGGTGCAACCGCATGTGTTCGTACTGCGCTATTCCGCTGATTACCGGCCGACACGTGTCGCGACCCGAAGAGGAGATTTTGCGAGAAGTGCAAGCCTTAGCGGCACAAGGGGTGAAGGAGTTTAATATCATTGCCCAAGACCTATCTTCCTATGGTTTAGACTTGGAAGGACATCAACACCGCTTGCCGCAATTGATTGACGCAATGGCGCAGATACCGGGGGTACGATGGATTCGGTTGCACTATGCCTACCCGACGGATTTTCCGTACGACATCCTACCCGTGATGGTCAAACACAAGAACGTATGCAAATACCTCGATATCGCTTTGCAACATTGTACGGACCACATGCTCTCGCTGATGAAGCGGCACATCTCCGCCGCCGAGCAGGACGCACTGATTGCGCGTATCCGGCGCAAAGTACCGGGTATCTGTATCCGCACTACGATTATGGTAGGGCACCCCGGAGAGACCGAGGAGGATTTTGCTACCCTTAAGCAATGGATAAGCAAGCAACGGTTCGAGCGGATGGGCACGTTTACCTACTCCGATGAGGAGGGGACATATGCCAACCTACACTACAAAGACGATATCCCCGAGTCGGTGAAACAAACACGACAGGCGGAACTGATGGCTATCCAACAACAGATTTCCGCTGAGATACTGCAAACGAAAGTCGGACAAGTGATGCCCGTAGTGATTGACCGCAAAGAGGGGGATTACTATATCGGCCGCAGCGAGTGGGACAGTCCCGAGGTAGATTGCGAGATTCTCGTTTCCGCCAAGAGGCCCCTGCATATCGGACAGTTTTACAACGTCACTATTACCAAAACAGAAGATTTTGATTTATACGCCATATGTTAACAAAAGATTTAATCAGCAACATCGCGCTTGAGACGCAGATGACCAAGAAACGTACCGAGGAGCTGTTAGACGCTTCGGTACACGTCATTCTATCCTCCCTCATGGCCGGCAAAACAGTGCAACTGCAAAACCTCGGAGCCATGGAAATCAAAGAACGTAAAGAACGGACCATCACCCTTCCTAAGTCGGGTCAAAAAGTAACGACGCCCAAGAAACGGATGCTGAACTTTAGACCGATGACGTCCCTCAAACAAGACCTCAAACAACTGTAGCATTATGAATAAACTTACTTGGATCGAACTAAGGAAAGCCATCGCTACCCAAGCTGGTGCGACCGAAAAAGAAACGGCCGCTTTCCTCAACACCCTCATTGCCCAAATACAAGATGGTCTCAAAGCGGACCGACAAGTACGCATCACAGGGCTCGGTACCTTCCGTTTGCAGGAAGTAGCCCCCCGTAAGAGTGTGGATGTTACCACCGGTGAAGCCATCGTCATCCCCGGATACAACAAAGTCAATTTCGTTCCGGAAGCAGGTGTCAAGGAACTCATTCAGTCGGGTACTCCCGTAACGGTTGCCGAAGAGGGTTCGCCCTTGCAACGCCTCGGCCAACAAGCAGACGAGATTGTGGCAATCATCAATAGCGACATTAATGTCGCCTCGGAACCCGTAAAGAAGCCGGAACCTATAGTAGTACCTGCGCCCAAGCAAGAGACCGAGGCACGTTCTGCCTTGCGTTTCCTTCGCGACTTGATCATCACGCTAGTGGTGCTGATATTGATACTGGTGGGTTGTTACTTCTTCCTGAAGGGCGGTATTCGCGGATGGATGGAAAAACAGATGAATCGAGTAACGAAAGCCGTTCCGGCGGTCGTAGTCAAACCCGCCGTAGCACCGGAAGCAGAACCCGTCGTTGAACAGGAAGCCGTCGTAGAACCCGTAATTCCGAGTCCGCGCACCTATACGGAGTTTATGGCTACCGAGACCATTCGACGGGGTTATCGGTTGGCTCTCCTCGCCCGCAAATACTATGGTCAAACCGATTTATGGGTCTTCATCTATGAGGCGAACATGGACCGTTATCCCAATCCCAATCATATTCCCGCAGGGTATAAGATTCGTATTCCGGTACTGCCGGAGGCTTGGCAAGACTTGAACAATCCGCAAGTAAGAGCTACCGTTGACGAACTCATACGCGAATACGCGCGATGAACGAAGAGCAAGTCATCCATATTGAATCTGCCCGTACCCACAATCTAAAAAACGTTACGGTGGATATACCGCGCAATGAACTCGTGGTCATCACCGGTGTGAGTGGAAGCGGTAAATCCTCTTTGGCTTTTGATACCCTTTATGCCGAAGGACAACGACGATACGTAGAGAGTTTGAGTGCGTATGCCCGTCAGTTCTTGGGTCGGATGCAAAAACCCGATGTAGAGAAAATAGAAGGGATACCGCCCGCTATTGCCATTCAACAGAAAGTGACCTCGCGCAATCCGCGCTCCACGGTAGGTACCGTAACTGAGATTTACGACTACCTTAAACTATTATACGCGCGCGTAGGGCACACGATCTCACCCGTCAGTCAAGAAGAAGTCAAACGGCATTCGGTACAAGACGTGGTAAACGCCTACGAGCAACTACCCGAAGGAACGAAAGTCTATCTATTGGCCCCCACCGACTTGACCCTTGCCGCCATCGAAAAGAAAAAACAACAATGGCTGGATGAAGGGCTGTCCCGCTTATGGATCAACCACCAAGTGGTGCGGTTGGAAGAGGAGTTGCCTAAGGACATTTCCACCCCGATCTACCTACTCATCGACCGCCTCGTGAGTGACCACACGCCCTCCTCTATCAGTCGGTTAGCGGATTCGGTACAGACGGCTTTCTTTGAGGGTAACGGGTCGTGTGTACTCGCCACCGACGAGAAAGAACAGTTTTTTTCGAGCCGTTTTGAACGCGATGGTATCGCTTTCATCGAACCAAGTGAACACCTCTTTAACTTCAACAGTCCGGTAGGGGCTTGTCCCTGCTGTCACGGCCAAGGGTTCATCGCCGGCATAGACCCGAATCTCGTTGTACCCGATAAGACAAAATCAATTTATGAGGGAGCCCTCGCATGTTGGAAAAGCGAGAACATGAAACCGTGGCTCGATGCCCTCATCTATAACGCACAGAAGTTTGACTTCCCTATCCATACGCCTTTCTACCAATTGACGGAGGACCAAAAACTCCTTCTTTGGCAAGGCAACGAGTACTTCAAAGGACTCAACGAGTTTTTTCAGGTATTGGAAAAAGAACAATACAAGAAACTGCAATACCGCGTCATCCTCTCTCGCTACAAAGGGAAGACCATCTGCCCCGAGTGCCGTGGGCTGCGACTGCGCAAGGAAAGCGAATATGTCTTTATCGACGGCAAGAACATCCAACAAGTAGTTCAGATGCCCATCAAGGCCCTACAACCTTGGTTCAAACAACTGCCGCTCACCCCGACCGAACAACTAACCGCTGAGCCGCTCCTCAAAGAAATCACCTCCCGGTTGCAGTTTATGGAGGATGTGGGCTTGAGTTACTTAACGCTCAACCGTATGAGCAACAGTCTGAGTGGCGGAGAGAGCCAACGCATCAACCTCGCCAAGTCGCTCGGCAGTAGTCTGGTAGGGTCCCTCTACGTGCTGGACGAACCCAGTATCGGACTACATGCCCGAGACACCCAACGCCTCATCCACGTACTCAAAGACTTGCGCGACTTAGGAAACACCATCGTCGTGGTGGAGCACGACGAGGAGATCATCCAAGCCGCCGACACTATCATCGAGATCGGACCAAAAGCCGGTAGACTCGGCGGAGAAATAACCTACTGCGGCAAACCGCAAAAACAGGATAATACTTGGCAGACTCCGTCCTTCCGTCGGCCGTGGAATAACTATATTGAGATTATTGGTGCGTGCGAGAACAACCTCAAGAACCTCTCTGTTCGCTTCCCGCTGAATGTGATGACCGTCATCACCGGCGTGAGCGGTAGCGGCAAGTCCTCCCTTGTGAGTCGGGTACTATTCCCCGCCCTATGCAACCTCTATGGCGGCATAGCCGAAAACACCGGCAATTATAGTCATATACAAGGGAGTACGCATTTAATCAAGAACGTAGAGTTCGTGGACCAAAATCCCCTCAGCAAGTCCTCGCGTTCCAATCCCGTCACGTACCTCAAGGCGTTTGACGAGATACGCAAGCTCTATGCCGAACAACCGCTGGCCGAACAGATGGAATATACACCGGCGCATTTCTCCTTCAACACCCCGGGAGGCCGTTGCGAGCAATGCGAAGGCGAAGGATACGTGACCATACAGATGCAGTTTATGGCTGACCTCATCCTCGAATGCGAGCAATGTCACGGCAAACGCTATAAGCAAGATATCCTCGATGTACTCTATCGGGGTCAATCGATATACGACATCCTGCAGATGACCGTGGACCAAGCCATCGAGTTCTTTGCACAAGACCCCGAGGCCAAGAAGATTGTCCAACGTCTGCGTCCGCTACAAGATGTAGGGCTCGGGTATATCCAACTCGGTCAATCCTCCTCCACCCTCTCCGGCGGAGAAGCGCAACGCGTCAAACTGGCAGCGTTCCTGTCGCAAGAGAGTCAGCAACCTACGCTTTTCATCTTTGATGAACCTACTACGGGGTTGCACAGCAAGGACATCAGCACCTTACTCAAAGCCTTCCAATCGCTCATCAACAGGGGACACACCCTGATCATCATTGAACATAATCCGCATATCATCCTCGCCGCCGACCACGTCATTGACTTGGGTCCCGAAGGAGGCGAAGAAGGCGGACACATCGTCTTTGAGGGTACACCTGAGCAACTCATTGCGTGTGAACAGAGTTTTACCGGACAGTTTATTAAAACAATCTATCCCCAACCAACGAACTAATCATGCTATCCATCGAACATCTGAGCATAGAGTTTTCGGCGCGACCCATTCTCAACGATATCTCTTTCCTGGTGAACAAGAAAGACCGTATCGCCTTGGTCGGCAAGAACGGGGCCGGTAAGACTACCCTCCTCCGTCTCATTGCGGGCGAATACACACCCACTTCGGGAACGATAGCTAAAGACAATGATTTGACCATCGGCTACCTGCCGCAGGTGATGCTGCATAAGGACGGCAATACCCTCCAAGAGGAGGTGATGACTATCTTCCAAGGCGAAGACCAAGCCCGGTTTATAGCGGAGATGGACCGCACAATCATCGGACTCGGGTTTGAGCGCAAGGACTTCAATCGTCCTTGTACGGAGTTCTCCGGCGGATGGCGTATGCGTATTGAACTGGCAAAAATCTTATTACAACACCCCGACTTGCTACTGCTCGACGAGCCTACCAACCACCTCGATATCGAATCCATCCAATGGCTCGAGGATTTTATTAACGCCAGTAACATGACCGTCATCGTGGTGAGCCACGATCGCGCTTTCATCGATAACATCACCCACCGGACCATCGAGATCACCCTCGGGCGGATCTACGACTATAACGTACCCTATTCGAAGTTCGTCGTTTTACGGCAGGAGCGTCACGACCAACAGGTACGCGCCTACCTCAACCAACAAAAGATGATCCAAGAAACGGAAGATTTCATCGAACGTTTCCGCTATAAAGCCACCAAGGCCGTACAAGTGCAATCGCGCATCAAGCAACTCGACAAACTGGAGCGATTGGAGGTGGATTTGGAAGACACCTCGCGACTGAACCTGCGTTTCCCGCCCGCTCCGCGCAGCGGGGATTTTCCGGTCATCATTGAGGACTTGACGAAAGCCTTTGGTGACCACACCGTTATTCACGACGTTAACCTCACCATCCGTAGGGGAGAGAAAGTAGCCTTTGTAGGTAAGAACGGCGAAGGTAAGACTACCCTGGTGCGCTGTATCATGGGGCAACTCGATCATGAGGGGATACTGAAGATCGGACATAACGTGAAGATCGGTTATTTTGCGCAAAACCAAGCCTCACTGCTGGATGGCGAACTGACGGTCTTTGATACCATTGACCGCGTAGCAGTAGGCGAGATACGGACAAAGATACGCGATATACTCGGCGCATTCATGTTCGGCGGCGAAGCCTCCGATAAGAAAGTGAAGGTACTCAGTGGAGGCGAACGCAGTCGATTGGCGATGATACGACTGCTGCTCGAACCCTGCAACCTGCTCATCCTTGACGAGCCGACCAACCATTTGGATATGCCGTCCAAGGACGTGCTCAAAGAGGCGTTGAGAGATTTTGACGGAACGATTATCTGCGTCAGCCACGACCGCGATTTCCTTGACGGACTCGTACAAAAAGTGTATGAGTTTGGCGGCGGTCGTGTCCGCGAACACATCGGCGGTATCTACGACTTCCTTAGAAGCAAGAAGATCAGCAGCCTGCAAGAACTCGAGAAAACTCCCGAGAAAACCGGGAATTCCGGAAAAACCGTAGATTCCGGTTCTAAACTCGATTACGAAGAGCAGAAAGCTCAAGCCGCCGCCAAACGCAAGAAAGAGAAACAGGTTGCCCTTATTGAGGAGGAAATTGCCAAACTCGAACAAGAACAACAAGCGATGGAGGCGGCTCTCAACGAACCCGCCAACCAGACCCAAGAGAATTTCAGCAAATATGAACACATCAAACATACGCTGGAACAAAAACTATATGAATGGGAAATCGTTAGTGAGGAATAAGGAATAAGGAATAAGGATAAATGGATGAAATAATAAAATATATTATTGAGTTTCTGCTGTACGGGAATAAGGAGGCGGCCAAGCAAGTGGGATACACCGGTGATCCTACGGAGTGCTACCGATACAAGGTGTGCATTCAACCCAACGGGCACCTGGGCAAAGACTGGGTCATGCCGGATCTAAGCCGTCCGATTTTTGAGCAAGATATTATCTACAACACCGCTTTCTTCCTATCGCGCGCCGAAGAGTTGATTCAGTCTAAGCGCGATGCACACGGACGACTGGCAGCGAAGTACTCTATCTTAGGGCAGACGCAGCGACTGATGCATCCAATTATTGATGAGTATAGTCAAGCCTTGATGCAAGCCCTCGGGTTAGAACTGCCCAAGCCCGGGTTTGAGGCGATTAACCTCACTCACGATATCGATGTCTTAGACTACTATCGTCACCTGCGTGGAGCCCTCGGTGGCATTATAAGAGGACACTTTAAAGAGGTGATGGCCGCCCGGCGCGACATCCACAACGATCCCGCCTATACCTTTGATTGGCTGATCAAACAAGACGAGCAAGTCAAGCAGCGCCATCCCGAAACGCAAGTTATTTATTTCGTCAAACACACGAAAGGACGCGGCTATGACTATCCTCAATATAACCTCCACGGACAAGACTACCGGCAACTGGAACAAACCCTCCTTGCCCATGGGGCCCAAATAGGGTGGCATAGCAGCTATTACCCAACCCATCTACTCCCCTCCTCTACTCCTCACCGCAGTCACTACCTGCGTTGCGACATTCATCGCCTACAGCAACTCGTTGAGGCCGGCGTGACGGATGATTATTCGATGGGCTTTGCTGACCACATCGGCTTCAGTATGGGTACGTGTCGTTCCTTCCGCTGGATAGACCCTGTTCATTACCGCTTAACAAACCTCACGATTCATCCGCTTACGATGATGGACAACACCTTAAGCGATGAGCAATATATGCATCTATCCCAAAAAAAAGCGGGGGAGATGTGCCGAGAAATGATAGAACAAGTGCACCAATATCATGGTCAATTGAACCTGCTATGGCATAACACCACGGTCAGCCAGCCCTACCACGCCCAACTATATCAGCAAATCATTACCTACTTATGCAACCTATAAAACGTCATCTTCTCATTTTGTGCGAGGCTATCGAACCGCCCGCCTATTCGCCGCGGGTGATGAGTCTCGCGAAATACCTTACGCAACAAGGATGGGACTGTCAACTCGCTGCAGAACCCCTATCTATTCGTAGGGACGGATGGGCAGACGTTTTGAGTCAGGGCAGAGAAAAACGCTATTATCAGTATCTTCAAGAGACGATACAAGACACTCCCGTCGACGCGATTTTCTGCTCTACCTATCACTATTTTCCCCTACCTACAGCCGCTCGCTTGGCACGGGAGAAAAACGTTCCGCTATTTGTAGATTTGCGCGACATACGCGAGCAATGGGGCAAAGAGGGATTCTACCGGCGCTCACTTTCCTGTAAGTGCCTAGACAAAATCGTCAAACGACTATACGATTGTCACATGCTGCGTCAACGCAATCGCGTCCTCAGGCAAGCCGCCGCGGTAACCACCGTTTCCCCGTGGCATCAACAGACGCTGCAAGCCTATAACGAGCATACCTATTGTATCTATAACGGGTTCGATGAGCAGCAACTCCATCCGCTTAATGTGCTGTCCTCTACCTTCCGCATCGTGTACTTGGGACAATTGCACTCCCTGAAAAGACGCAATCCCCAAATGCTCTTTGAAGCCCTATCGGAAATAAACAATCCTTCTATCCGCGTGGATTTCTATACGGGAAGCGAATGCGCCGAGCAGCTCCAACAGATGGCTGCCCGCTACCACGTCTCCCTTACGCTGCACGAGTATGTACCGCGGGAACAAATAGAGACCATCCTACAGCAAGCCTCTATCCTGCTCATCTTAGGACAAAAAGCGACCCCCAACGGAACGCATGGGATAATGACCACCAAGTTCTTTGAGGGGTTAGGGGTCGAGAAACCGCAACTACTGGTAGAGTCGGACAACGAATGTCTGGCGCAAGCCTTCAAATATACAAATGCCGGACTGGCCGCCACCTCGGTGGAGGAAATCAAACAGTTTATTTCAGCCCGCTACCAGGAATGGCTCACCCAGGGAGTCACCCGCCAACACGTTCAACATAAAGACGAGTTTACCCGCCAACACCAGGCTCAGCAGTTTGAACAACTCTTTTTATCGTTATGTCAAAAGTAAGTATTGTCATCCCCATATACAACGCCGCCGAATATCTGCCCATGTGCCTGAGTTCGATTGCCAATCAGACCTACAAGGATTGGGAAGTAGTGGCGGTGAACGACGGCTCCACCGACGGCAGCGAATCGATTTTACAGGCCTTCGCTCGACAAGATACCCGTTTCCATATCTTCACAATCCCCCATAGCGGACAAGCGACAGCCCGAAATGAGGGATTAAGACAAACGCAAACGGAGTTCGTCACATTTGTGGATGCAGACGACTATATTGATGCGGATTATTTGGAGCAGTTACTCGCTTCTATCGGTACTTGCGACCTTTGCCAATGCGGTTATCGGAGGGTCAAGCCCAATGGCGAGATTATTGTAGAAAGGACACCCTCCCATTTTCATCAGTTCACCTCCCCCTGTATGCGGCTCTATCGAACGGATTTCCTGAAAAAAAATAACCTCCTGTTTGAATCGATGATATACGAGGATGTCGTTTTCTCCGTTGACATTTGGAAACTTAAACCCTCTTATACTATTGCTTCCTACTTGGGATACAACTACGTAGTCAATCCCCACTCCACCACCTCTCAACGGCATAAAAAAGAAGAGGCTCACCTCTTCTCTACTCTTCGTCACCGCAAACACAATGCCGCTCTATCTCAACGTCTTTTGATTGATTATACCATACTACGGCTCAAACTGCATTACCTGCTGCACCGCTAACAATCGACCATCGTCACGCCGGCACCGCCGTGGTCAATATCCCCATCGCGGAAATCCAATTTGCGTTTCTTTAGATAATCGCGTACCAGTTGCTTGAGGGCTCCGGTACCCGTACCGTGCAGGATCGTCACTTCACCGGCACCGACCATGATGGCATCATCGATATAGGCAATCGTCTGCTCCAACGCCTCATCAGCCCTTAGCCCGCGCAAGTCCAAGGTACGCTCAAAGCGTAACTTATGCTGACGGATTGTATTGCTCACCGTCGGGTTCTGCACCGCCATCGTCTTTGAGAGCGGTTTCAAATCGCGGAAGTCGTGCAACACTTTCAATCCGGATTTTCCGGAATTTCCGGATTTGCCGGATTTCTCTACACTCTTATCTCTAAACTCTAAACTCTCAACTCTCAACTTTAAACTCTCCACCCTCGCCCGTGCTTCGCGGGTGCGCACTTTGTCCGCCTTGGATTCCTTGATTTCTCGTATCGTGCGCTCGATGGTAGCGTTACTCTGCTTGAGTAACTCAGCCGCCTCCTCTTGAGCCTTAGCCATGACTTCTTTTTTCTTGGCCTTGAGCCCCGCTATCTCTGTCTCGTAATACGCAATCTTCTCCTCCAAGTGTTTCTCCCGTTGGCGGATGTTCTGCCGTTTATTTTCCCAATACCGCTTATCCCGCGCGATGTCTTGCAAGGACTTATCGTAATCGATATGCTCCTCCCCGACCAGATCGGTGGCTTGTTGGATGATGGTCTCCGGCAGACCTATCTGACGGGCAATCTCGATAGCGAAACTGCTACCTGCCTGTCCTTGACTGAGTACAAACAGCGGCTTGAGTTGTCCCCTATCGTAGAGCATCGCCCCGTTCTGTACCCCCTCCGTTTGCTCGGCAAAGTGTTTGAGATTCGTATAGTGTGTGGTAATCACACCGAAGGCACCCTGCGCCACCAACTGCGTCAATACCGCCTCGGCAATCGCACCTCCCAACAGCGGTTCGGTACCTGTACCAAACTCATCAATAAGCAGCAGCGTATGCTGATCGGCATAGCGCACAAAAGCCTTCATATTTTTCAGATGCGAGGAATACGTGGACAGGTCATCCTCCATCGACTGCTCGTCACCGATATCAATCATCAGGTGCTCAAACACACTCATCTCACTATCCTCCCGTACGGGAACGAGCAATCCGCATTGCAGCATATACTGGAGCAGACCCACCGTCTTCAAGCATACGGATTTACCACCGGCATTCGGTCCGGAGATGACTAAGACGCGACTCTCTTCCTTCAGTTTGATATCGAGCGGTACCACCTCTTTTTTCTGCGCTAAAACCGGATTCACCGCCCGGCGGAGGTCGATGACAGGTCGGTCGCTGAGTTGCGGCATAATCGCCTTCTGTTGTTGGGCAACCATCACTTTTGCCCGCACAAAATCCACATGTGCCAACAGCTGTTCCGCCTCGTGTATCGCCGGCATCTCGTCGCGTAACATCCCGCTTACGGCTTGTAAGATACGGATACGTTCGCGCCCTTCTTCGCCCTCTAACTCGCGAATGCGGTTATTGGCCTCCACTACCTGTTGGGGTTCTACATACACGGTCTTACCCGTAGCAGACTCGTCGTGAACGATCCCCCCTAAACGCCGCTTATAGGCAGGCGGAACGGGAATCACCAATCGGCCCTCACGCATCGTGGGTGCTACATCCTTATCTACAATCCCTTCCGCTTGCGCTTGCCGTAAGATGCCCATCAAGGCACGGTTAGCACTGCCTTGCGCTTGCCGTAAGTCCTTGCGGATACGTGCCAATTCGGGGGATGCTGAATCCGATAGCTGACCATAGCGGTCAATCACCCGATCAATCATCCGTAGGATGTCTTTGAGCGGAAGACTCTGCTCGGCATTGTACCACAAGGGAAAACGTTGCTTATCTAAATGGCGGAAGAAGTCGTCCAGTCGACCCGCATAATCGAGGGTCTTGCGAAGGTCAAAGAGTTCTTGTTCGTTGAGGTAGAGACCTACCACCCGGATGCGTCCGACCGCCTCGCGTACATCGGCTATCTCGCCCCTTGGAAAATCCAAGGAGGCATCGGTCATAATATGCCCCAGTTCCTCCGTCTCGCGCAGCAGCGAGAGGATGGTTTCCCTACTCGTTAGAAACGAGATAGCGGCAACGCGTTCCTTTCCTAAGACGGACAGGCATGCTCCCTCTAATTGACTGCGGATAAGGGAGAAATCGATTTTCTGTTCTATGGAATCAGGATAGACGGACATCTTTGATTACTTCGGCGCCTAAAGCCTGATTAAACTTCTTGACTAACTCGAAACGGCATTCAAACAACTGCTGGCGTAGGGCGGAACTGCTGAGTTTGACCTTGAGTACCCCCTTCTCTATATCCACTGAACGCGTGAGGTTAGCGACTGTCGAGCCCATCAACTCTGCCCATAACGCCACCGCCCTTCGCTCCAACAAAGGTTGCTCCAGTTGGTTCTCCCTCAGGAAATCCATCAACGCCTCACCGATACTCTGACTACCCTTCATTTCTTTGGCTTTGCCAAATAAATCTGCTGTCTCGTTCTGAAGATCTTCACGGAGGGGTCTAACCCGTTCACTTCGTAAATCGTTTGCAGTTGCAATCCTTCCCGCTGACTGATGCTCCAAAGTGTCTCGCCCGGGTGCACCCACATGAGCGATTTCTCGCCCCTCACATAACGCGGTTTTTTCGTAACAAAGATCCGGTCGCCCTCCTTCAATATATGTCCTTCGGCATCATTGTATTGACGGAGCGTGCGCTCCTTCATATTGAGTTGATAGGCGATGGTAGCGTACGTGTCGCCTTCGCGCGCGAAATAAAAAGGAGTATGGTTGACTTTCTCTTTCGGGTGGGAAGCATAGAATGCTTTGCGCTCGTCCCTTACGGATTTGGGTTCCACCCACATCTCGCCGGCTTCGTTCGGCACCACCCCTACCACGACCGGAGTGGCCGCTACAGCCACCGCAGCCGGTTCGGCTATAATCGAAGGCGCTACCGTAGCCTCTTGCGGTCCCGCAATCGTATCGAGACTATAGTTCTCGATGATGGCGATGAGTTTGGTAGCATAACTGGGATCGGTAGCGTACCCGCAGGCACTTAAACCTTGTGCCCAACGGCGATAGTCCACGATATCCAACTCGAACAACGACTTATAGCGTTCGCGACGTAAAAACAGGGCGTGGTCCTCAAAGCTCTCCTCCGCACTATTATACACGCGGAAGCACTCGCCTTTGCGGTCATCGTCATAGTAGTAGGAACCGCCCAACCAGTCGTTGGAGCACTTGATGCCGAAATGGTTATTGGCCTCTTGCGCCAGTTCCGACTGACCTGCCGAAGACTCCAGCAGTCCTTGCGCTAAGGTGATGCAAGCGGGAATACCATAGTCCTGCTGCTGTTCAAGGGCAACGTTTTTCCATTGCGCAATGTAGGTCAAATACTTGGCATTTTGTGCGGCAAAGAGGGTGCCCGCACTCAAAATAGCAATAAAAAGGGCAATTTTTTTCATCTTTCTTCAAAATTTGCTACAAAAGTACAACTTTTTTTGCATATATGCAAATATTTTCGTATCTTTGCACGTCTATTTGTGGAAAAAGCAATTACTAAATACATCATTTATAAATTCATCATTTAAAAATCCATTTTTATTATGTGGTTAAAAGATTCATCTATTGGTCGTAAACTCGTAATGAGTATTACCGGCTTATGTCTGGTTCTTTTCCTTCTCTTCCATGGCTGCATGAACGTGGCTTTGGTTTTTTCGGAGGAGGCTTATAACTGGATTTGCTCCGTATTAGGAGCCAACTGGTACGCGATTGTAGGAACGTTAGGATTAGCTTTCTTAATCTTCGTCCACTTTTGCTATGCCTTTTATCTCACCATCCAGAACCTGCGTGCCCGCGGCAACGACCGTTATGCCGTTACCGCCCGTCAGAAGGGTGTCGATTGGGAGTCGAAGAACATGTTGGTACTGGGTATCTGCGTAATCGGATTCCTGGTGCTGCACTTGGCTAACTTCTGGTTTAAGATGCAGTTTGCGGAACTGACCGGGATTGAGACCAGTGCCTTTGATCCTCAAGACGGTGCAGGACTGGTTAAGTTTATGTTTGCCGGCAACGGGGTTTGGAGTATCGTTCTTTGCGTGCTGTACCTCATCTGGCTTGCTGCTTTGTGGTTGCACTTGAACCACGGTATCTGGTCGGCTCTCCATACCTTAGGTTGGAGCAACCTCATCTGGCTCAAACGCATCAAAGTGATTGGTACCATCTTCGCTACCTTGGTAGTGCTGCCCTTCGTTACCGTCGTTCTTTTCTACCTCGGTATGGGTGTACAAGCAATGCTCTAAAACTAACGACTAATAACTAAATACTGGAAATATGGCAACAAAGAAAACTGCAACTGCGAACATCATCACGCCGGAAATGGCGAAGATTCCGCAGGGTCCATTGGAGAAGAAATGGACGAATTACAAAG
>CALCGR010000119.1 GCA_937901025.1 uncultured Bacteroidales bacterium | reverse complement strand
CGAAACGGCTGTGTGGGTTCAAGTCCCACCCGCGGTACAAAAAAAAGAGGCAAGTGTTGCCTCTTTTTTTGTTTGTGGGGTAGATTAATATTCGTTCGGGTTTCTTACGCCCGAAGCGAGGCATTGGAGCATATCCTTAAAGAGTGTTTGTAACCCGGAAGGGTTGATCATCTCTTCGGTATTATTATCGGCTTCGATGCTCAATGTTTTCACACCGATGTTAATGATACGCGCCATCTCCTCGTATGTGATTAAGTACAAGGCGTACGAATCGACAACGGTTGTTTCATAGGTTTGTGAGAAATAAGATGAAGCAGCATAGGGGCTAATAAAATATCTTCTTCCCCAAGGTCCATAGGCATACGAGAATCTCGGATCAGCATAATTGTAATCGGTTTTAGTCTCTTTGCGGACCTCTATAGCATCTCTATCTAAGATATTACGGAGGGTTACTTTCGAGCCATCGTTAAGGGTGAAATACAGGTGGTCGTCTTGGTCAAATATCCCTTCTAATTTACTGGATGAAGCCGACACTACGATTCCCATAATGGTATCTGCATTAGAGACGCGTACACCAAGGGCTACATCGTAGTCATTAAAGAAGTGTTGGGCAGAGGTTACGATGGTGCGGACACCTTCGCTATCGGTTTTGTTAAGAGCGACTTTGAGCGGGTTGCAAGCCATGGCAACGAGTGCAAGGGCACTGAATAAAATTAATTTTCTCATAATGATAGTTGTTTTGGTTATGTTGATTAATGGTGGTGATGTTCTTCTTCCTCTTTATCTAATCCCCAAGTGAAGCCTACATAAAAGTCCCATCCGTTGACAGGTCCCCAGACCATGGAGGCATCAAAGTCCGGCGATGAGGGGTGTTCAACGTTCACTATCGGGTTATCTTGTGAGAAGTTAGTCATGTTCGTTGTTCCGACATAGATAGAGGCGTGGTGGAAGTTCTTGGTTATCTGTGCGCTCAGTTGCGGGAACCATGTAGCGTAGAGGTTTCCGTGTTTCTCGGTGTATTGTTTAGAACCCTCGGGGACAATGAATCCGTCGGGCATACGGGTAGGTCCGTTGAACTGGGCTGTTACATCAAATCGCCATCCCTGTTTAGGGGTAGTATAGGAAGTAGTGATGAGTCCTTTGAACTTATGTTGCAGGGCTTTGTCGCGCAGGAGGTAGGTGCCGTCGGCGGCATTAAACGAGGTTTGTTTAACATCGGTATAACGGAAGGCGGCGGTCATGAGCCAACCCGGCAGGATTTCCATAGACGCTTCTATCTGGGCGCTATGGGAGAAGGATTGTCCGTTAATCTCGCGCATGTTAAGAATATGAACCGCGTGGGCATCCGCGTCGAGGTCGGTGAGCATAGCGTCGAGGAATCGGGTATAGTAATACTCGGCGGATATACGCAGTTCGCGGTTAGCGATAGGGATATAGAAGGAGGTGGTCGCTCCGGTGTTCACAGCTTTCTCTTGTTGGATAGGACCGACGGTCACCCATTGCCGGTTGGAGGGCAGGTAGCCCACGTGGTCCGTGATGATGTTCGGGGAGCGGTAGCCTAAGCCTGCGGACGCACGCATAACCCACCACTCGAACGGCGCATAACGCAGGTTGATTCGCGGGGTGAAGAACAGTCCGTAGAGGTTACTCCAGTCGAGTCGGGCACCGGCTTGGAGGGAGAACTTATCCTGATAGGAGTACGTATATTCGGCAAAGACGCCGGGAGTGACTTCGTCCCGTTGGAGGTTATCGAGGGGAATCATAGGTGCCAGTACGCCGCTCAGTTGTTCGCGATAGCGGTCGTAGTTCGTGCTTATACCGGTTGATAGTTGGTGTTCTTGGCAGTCCATCGGGTCGGTAGGTCCGTCCTCAAAAGAGGTTTGGAAGATGAGGTTAAGGTTGATGTTTGTCTGGTTGGCTTTCCACGAGCGGGCGTTTCCGTATTGGTTATCGAGGTCGTGGTAGCTAGCAGCGAGGACGAGACCGATGGAGCGGTTGAGTTCGTCGTCGATTACGTAGCCTTGTTTGAAGAACCCGTCCACGCGGTGGGTTTTAAGGTCGATGAGGTAGGAGTCGTTGGGAGCGGTTATGTTTCGTTTGGAGGTAGTGCCGCCCCATCGGCGGTCGTAAACGCCGTGGACAAGGATCTGTCCGGTATAGTCCCCTTTGACCCAGTTCCATCGGTTCAGGAGGTTAAGGTCCCGCATCTTCGGTCCGTCGAGGAAACCGTCTTTATTGCCGTCGTCTTCATAGGCCCGGTCCTCGTAGTGGGCGAGCAGTGCGGTAGAGGCATAGCGATTGACTTGCCATCCGCCGGTGATACTCACTTCGGGTTTGATGGATTCGCCCAAGGCGGCGGAGATGTCGATAGGGTTGGCGGTCTGGGGTTTGAGTAGTTCGACGTTTATCTGTCCTGCGGTTGATTCGTAGCCGTTGATGACAGAGGAGGTACCTTTGCTCACTTGGATGGATTGCAGCCACGAGCCCGGTAGGAAGTCGAGTCCGAAGGTCTGGTTGAGACCGCGCACACCCGGACTGTTCTCTAAGTTCAACTGCA
>CALCGR010000118.1 GCA_937901025.1 uncultured Bacteroidales bacterium | reverse complement strand
CGAAGCGGGAGGGAGCGCCCCGCGGCAAGGGGCGACGGAACGCCCCGACGAGCGGGGACGGGAGAGAGAGGAAAAACGAGATTACAGGATCTCTTTTAATACTTCACTGACGGTGGGGTGCGGGAAGACGACTTGTTGGAACTCGGGGAGTGTATAGCCCATACGGACGGCGAAAGACGCCGCGGCGATGAACTCCGAACAAGGGTTGCCTATCATGTGAACCCCAATGACCGATTGGGATTTTTTGTCTATGATCATCTTAACGAGCCCCATCTCCCCCTCGTTCTCCGCGACGAAACGTCCGCTGAAGGTCATCGGGATGGAACGGACCTCGAACTTAGAGGTGTCACCCAAATAGAGTTCGGCGGTCTTAGCCTCATCGAGGCCGACGGACGCGATCTCGGGATTGGTATAAACGACGGAGGGAATAGCGTTATACGCGATGCGCTGCAAGGGCAGGGTCTTGAGCATACGACCCACCGCCACTTCGGCTTGACGCGCCGCTACGTGAGCGAGCATGATCTTACCCGTAACGTCGCCTGCGGCATAGACGTTAGGCAGGTTCGTCTTCATAAAATCATCCACGACAATCGCACCGCGATTATATTCCAAATCCGTCAGGGCCTCCAAGCCCGCCAGATTGGCGCGACGACCCACGCAGATGAGAATCTTGTCCGCCTGACAAGATTCCGGGTGTAGGGGAGTAGAGGAGGAGAGGTGTAGGGTATTTCCTTCGATGCGCTCGACTTTGGTGTTTTCGAGGATGGTGATACCGCTCTTGGTATATTTATCCCGTAGGACTTTAACGATATCCGGATCGAGGTTAGGAAGGATGGAAGGCATTGCCTCAATGACGGTGACGGGGATACCGAGTTCGTGATAGAGGGTAGCGAATTCCATCCCTATTACCCCACCCCCGACGATGGCGATAGAAGACGGCAGTTCCGTAGCGGCTAAAGCGGCAGTAGAATCCCAGATAGAAGAATTGAGGATTGAGGATTGAGGATTAAGGAATAATCCCGGAATAGGCGGGATAAAATTATGAGAACCGGTGCAGATGAGGAGGTTGGAAACCTCATAGACCGCTGGCGCTGCAAGACCGGCTTCGCCTGTAGGACCGCTCACTGCATTTGCTGTAAGACAAATAGACTCCGGGGAATAGGAGGTGACGCGGGCGGGGGCATTGACGAGGGTGCAATGGTCGTTATTGAGTTTGAGTTTAATGCCGGCGACGAGTTTACGCACGACCTTGGTCTTGCGTTGCGTCATCTTGGTATAATCGAAGTGAACGCCCTCGGCGGTGACACCATATTTATCCGCGTGGAGGGCATTATAATACTGTTTGGCGCTATACAGCAGGGTTTTGGTAGGGATACAACCTACGTTAAGGCAAGTGCCGCCCAAAGTGTCTTGTTCAAAGATGACGACGTCCTTGCCCGCCTTTGAGGCGAGTGCGGCAGCGGTATAGCCCGCCGGGCCGGCACCTATTATTCCGAGAAAATATTGCATTTTTTTTTTAGTTTAGAGTTGAGAGTGCAAAGGTACAACTTTTTTTTGACATGTGCAAATTTATTTGCAAATTGTATGTGAATCTCTCACAGATTCCACAGATTTATGTCTCCCGCTCGCGCCGATAGGGCTATTCTTATCTCGTTTTACTCGAACGATTAGCCCTATCGTCGCTATTACGCATATTTGCTGCCAACGCAAATTGCCCAGGCTTTGTTTTATGCCCGGCTAAAGCACGGGCGGCCCGGACTTCAGGGCTCAGCACGATGCCAAAGCTATGCTTCGGCAGGGGTGCT
>CALCGR010000117.1 GCA_937901025.1 uncultured Bacteroidales bacterium | reverse complement strand
ACTTATTCCGCTATTCCTAAACTCTTACGGATGGCGGGAACGCGGGCTTCGGCAGCATCGGTAGCCGCAGCGTAGTCCTTCACCGATTTCATTTCAGCCGGAATCTCGAAGTAGAACTTAATCTTAGGCTCCGTACCCGAGGGACGAACGCTGACCTTCAAACCGCCTTCGGTGAAGTATTGCAGTACGTTCGACTTAGCCTCCAAAGCCATGTGGATATCCTTCTCCACCCATTGACCATTGACGAGTTCGCGCTCCTTGCTGAGTTGGAAGTCTTTGGTCTTGATGACTTTCTCGCCGGCGATCTCCGTAATCGGATGCTCGCGGTAGTTGACCATCATCTGTTTAATCTCCTCCGCACCCGACTTACCCGGACGAACGATGTTAATCGTACTCTCGCGTTGGAAGCCGTACTCCATATAGATATTCATCAGGTACTCATACAGCGACATACCATGGTCTTTCGCATAAGCGGCAATCTCGCAGATAAGGCAGATCGCCGAAGGCGAACACTTGTCGCGTACGGCGTCGTAAGCCATAAAACCGAAGCTCTCTTCGCCACCACCTATATATTTACGCTCGCCCTCCCACATGCGCACGCGATTGGCAATCCATTTGAAGCCCGTATATTCGTCGGTCAACGTAACGCCTTGGCGGTCGGCGATCTTTCGGATGAGTTCGGAAGTGACAATCGTCTTGACGAGGTACATGTCGGAGGTCAACTTATTGAGGCGTTTCATGTTATTGATGATGTAATAGCAGAACATCATGCAGGTTTGGTTCCCGTTGATGATAACCCACTCGTTCTTGTCGTTGCGGCAAACGATAGCCAAGCGGTCGGCATCGGGATCGGAAGCGATCACTAAGTCCGCTCCGAGTTTGGTGCCGAGGTTCATTCCCATCGTCATCGCCTCGGAGTTCTCGGGATTAGGACTAACCACCGTCGGGAAGTTTCCGTCAATCACCATCTGCTCCGGCACTACGTGGATATTCTCAAATCCCCACGAACGCAGGCACATCGGGATGATCTGACGACCCGTTCCGTGCAGCGGGGTATAAACGATATTAAGGTCCTTCTGGTTGAGGATGGTCTGTTGGTCAATCATCACCGACTTCACCGCCATCATATAGTCATAATCCATCTCCCCGCCGATGATTTGAATCAGGTCCTTGTTGCCCGTCCATTGAACATCCTCCATCTTCACCTTATTCACCTCGTCGATGATACCCTGGTCATGCGGTTGGAGCACTTGCGAACCGTCCTCCCAATAGGCCTTGTAGCCGTTATACTCCTTGGGGTTGTGCGATGCGGTCACGTTCACACCGCCTTGGCAGTGGAGGTGACGGATAGCAAAACTAACCTCCG
Source organism: uncultured Bacteroidales bacterium (assembly GCA_937901025.1). Taxonomy (GTDB): domain Bacteria; phylum Bacteroidota; class Bacteroidia; order Bacteroidales; family Paludibacteraceae; genus Colicola. The sequence continues at coordinate 4,710 of CALCGR010000117.1, read as the reverse complement.
GTGTCGGACGCAGGCTCTCGAACAGGTACACCTTGATGCCGTTGGCCGAGAACACATCCGCTACCGTCTCGGCAAACATCCGACCGTTGTTACGGCAGTCGTGACCGACGATGACGGAGACTTGTTCGCCTTTCTTAATCGACTTGAACCCGCCCTCTTTGGCTACTTTATTCAGGTAGTTGGCATACCCTTGGGTAGCTTGCGCTACGATGTACTTGTTCATTCGGTTGCAACCGGGGCCCATCACACCACGCAGGCCACCGGTACCGAACTCCAACGTACGATAAAAACTATCAATGAGCAGCGTCTTGTCTTCCGCTTCCATCATTGCTTTCACTTCCGCTTTTGTTTGCGCATCATAATTGCCGTCCAACCACTCTTGGGCACGGGCCATCACTTCTTGTAATTCGTCTTTCATAATAGATATTTTTAAAAAATTATTCTTCGTATTTTTGGAATAAAAAGTCATTATAGGGATAACGCTGGATATGGATTTCTTTAATGCGTTCGTACATCAATTCCTTCAGCGCATCGATATTGTCTTTGTTCTTGGCAGAGATAAAGATACAGTCATTGCTCATCTTCGCCATCCACGTTTTTTTCAGGTCCTCTAATGAGATATTCTCTCTGCGTACGGGCGTCAAGTCGTCCTCTTCTTTGGGCGTATACGTAAACGCATCCGTCTTGTTAAACACCACGATCGTAGGCAACTGATTAACCCCTAAATCCGCTATGGTCTGTTGCACTACCTCGTACTGCTCCTCGAAGTTCGGATGGGAGATATCCACGATATGCATCAGCAGGTCGGCTTCGCGTACCTCGTCCAGCGTCGACTTAAACGACTCCACCAGGTGGTGGGGCAGTTTGCGGATAAACCCTACCGTATCACTGAGCAAAAACGGCAGGTTCTCTATCGTCACTTTTCTCACCGTCGTATCGAGCGTAGCGAACAGTTTATTCTCCGCGAACACCTCCGACTTACTCAGCAGGTTCATCAGCGTGGACTTGCCTACGTTTGTATAGCCGACGAGCGCTACGCGCACCATCTTTCCGCGGTGCTGCCGCTGCGTGGCCATCTGGCGGTCAATGCGTTTCAGTTCCTCCCTGAGTAGCGCGATACGCTGACCGATGATTCGTCTATCCGCCTCTATCTGCGTCTCACCCGTTCCGCGGTTCGTGCCGCCACCCCCGCGCTGACGGTCGAGGTGACTCCACATCCTCGTCAAGCGAGGTAACATATATTGCAGGTGCGCCATCTCCACTTGCGTCTTGGCATAGGAGGTCTGCGCCCGCTGTAAGAAAATCTCTAAGATAAGGATCGTGCGGTCCATCACCCTCACCTCGCGCCGCTGCTTCGGGTTATCGCGCCAGTTGAGGTCGCGTTCGATATTGCGTATCTGTCGCGGACTGAGTTCGTCATCAAAGATGACCACATCCACCGCCTTGTCCTCGTCCGATTGATGCGTGATGATATATTGCCGTATCTCCTCCAGTTTACCGCTCCCCACATACGTGTTCGTATCCGGTTGCGGGATACGCTGTACGAACCGCTTGAGCGGTACGATATGATTCGTATCCGCCAAAAAAGCGAGTTCATCCAGATACTCCTGCGTCTTCTCCTCCGGTTGGGTCGGAGTGATCAGACCGACTAATATAGCATTCAGCATTTCCATTAATGTGCCTCGAGCCAGTTGGCGCCTACCCCGCAATCGGCAATGAGCGGTACGGAGAGGTGAACGACGTTCTCCATCTCGTTTACCACCATCTTTCTCACCTCCTCCACTTCCGCTACGGGTACGTTGAAGTTCAGTTCGTCATGCACCTGCATAATCATCTGCGTCTTCCAACCGTGGTCTTTGATTTGTTTGGCGATACCGATCATCGCCATCTTAATGATATCCGCTGCCGTACCCTGGATGGGGGCATTGACCGCATTGCGCTCCGCAAACGAGCGAACGACGGAGTTCTGACTATGGATATCGGGCAGGTAACGCTTGCGGCCGAACAGGGTCTCTACATACCCGTGGTCGCGCGCAAACTGTTTCTGTTTCTCAATAAACGCTATCACCTGCGGGAAAGCGCTAAAATAATCGTCAATCAACTGCTTGGCATCCTTGCGCGGACAGTCGAGTTGTTGGGCGAGGCCGAAGGCGGAGATACCGTAGATGATACCGAAATTAGCGGTCTTGGCTCTACGGCGCTGTTCCTTGGTCACCTGGTCCAACGGCACTTTAAAGATCTTCGCTGCCGTAGCGGCATGGACATCCTGCCCTTCGCGGAAAGCGGCGAGCAGATGCTCGTCTTGCGAGAAATGCGCCAGGAGCCTGAGTTCAATCTGCGAGTAGTCGGCACTCATAAACCGGCACCCCTCATCGGGGATGACCGCCTTACGGATGAGTTGACCCCGCTCCGAACGGATGGGCAGGTTCTGCAGGTTCGGGTTCGACGAGGACAGACGTCCCGTCGCCGTCACCGTTTGGTTATAAGTTGTATGAATCTTACCGGTCTTGGGGTTGATATACCCCGGCAACGCGGTGATATAAGTCGATACCAGTTTTTTCAGTTCGCGGTAATCCAGGATCTTACCCACAATCGGGTGCTTATCCCTGATGCCCAGCAGCACCTCTTCCGAGGTCGAATAGGCACCCTTACCGGATTTCTTGGCGGTGGGGTCCAGTCGCAGGTCCTCAAAGAGGATGTCTCCGACTTGTTTGGGGGAGTTGATATTAAACTCCTTGCCCGCCAAGGTATAGATCTCTTTCTCTAAGGCTTGCGCCTCCTGTGTCAGTTCGGTTTCCGCCTGCCTTAGGATGCCTAAGTCGAAACGTACCCCCGCCTGCTCCATCTCTTTGAGCACCGGCACCAAGGGCCATTCCACTTCGTTAAACATCGTCCATAGCGCCTCGTCTTTTTTCAGTGCCTCCCAGTCGGGTTCCTTGTTGGGATTAAAACTCACCTCCGGATTGAGCAGGTACGCACACAGACGCGCTTTCTTCTCCTCCTCGGGACTGAGTAACGGAACGGCCGGTTCCTCCGGTTCGGCAAAAAGGTCGAGGGTAGCCTCGGGCTTTTTGAGTTTAGAGTTGAGAGTTGAGAGTTTAGAGGAACCGGCAGTTCCGGATACGCCGGACTGTCCGGATTTCTCGATGAGCGAGTTAAACTCCAGCTCTTGATAGATAGACACCAGTTTGCCCCGGTCGCGTTCTCTCAACGCTAAACGCTCCACGCTACACTCCACCGGGACATCGGTTTTGATGGTCGCCAGGAACCGGGAGAAACGGATCTGCTCCGCCTGACTCTCCACTTTCTCCTTCAGCGCCCCTTTCAGTTCATCCGTATGGGCAAGCATATTCTCGATACTACCAAACTGCTGCAGCAGTCCGGCGGCGGTCTTCTCGCCTACCCCCTTGCAACCGGGGATATTATCGCTCGCATCGCCCATCAGACCTAATAGGTCAATGACTTGTTCGGTATTCTTAATACCGTATTTAGCACACACCTCGGCGGGACCCATCTGCTCGAACCCGCCCGTATGGCGGGGACGGTAGATGTGGATATTCTCCGTCACCAACTGACCATAGTCCTTGTCGGGGGTGGCCATAAACACTTCAAACCCCTCCCGCTCAGCGATACCGGCCATCGTACCAATCACATCATCCGCCTCGTAACCCTTAACCTCCAAGATGGGGATGTTCATGGCTTCGAGGATGTTGTGAATGATAGGAACGGCGAGTCGGATATCCTCGGGTGTCTCCTCCCGCTGCGCCTTATACTCCGCAAAAGCCTCATGACGGAACGTCGGACCCTGCGGGTCGAACCCCACCGCTATATGGGTCGGTTTGACACGTTTGAGAAGGTCCTCCAGTGTCGTCACGAACCCATAAATAGCGGAAGTGTTCATGCCCTTCGAGTTCATTCGCGGAACCCGAATAAAGGCGTAGTAGGCGCGATAGATCATCGCATACGCATCGATGAGCAAAAGGCGCTTAAGCATTTACTTCTTAACTTCAATCTTCACACCTGCTTTGATCTCCTCATAGAAATGAGCGAGGGTGGTGTAGATATAGGGCTGAATCCACAGGTAAGCGATACCGCAAGTGATACTGCCTAAGATGAACCAACCGATGAAGGTGATCAAGAGCATCAACAGATCCATCTTGTGACCGTCCATCAGGTTGCGGCTGGCTTTCATCGCGTCGATTAAGGTCAGATCCTTATGGTCGTGCATGAGGAAGGGAACCATCGAATAAGCGATACCAAAATAAACACCACCGATACCCAACGTAAGTGCACTGGCAACCATCGTAATCAGGGATACCACGAAAGCGGTCGGAACGGTACGCATGTAGTTGGCTTTGAAGTCATCTACGGTAGCATTGAAGAATGCCGCTTTCTCACCGCGAACCATGTTCAGCAGAGCAATCGAGAACGACCACAGTACAGGAACAGCCAACAGCACGGCAGCCAAGGTGCCGAGGCTATAAAAAGCAGCAGCCAAACCGGGAAGACCACAAGCAGCGATGATAATGGGAATGATGTACATAGCCAAAACCAATGCTACAGCAATCAGCATCGTCAGCGCAGCATCGTTCCAACGGCCCGTCAAGGATTGCCAAGCCGACTCACGATAGTGAGAGTAGGGTTGAAACTTGCTCGTAACTTGATTACGAACTTCTTCGAAATTTTTCTCTAAATTTTCTTTTTCCATAA
>CALCGR010000116.1 GCA_937901025.1 uncultured Bacteroidales bacterium | reverse complement strand
TTTTTAATTAAATTTTTGCTGTTCTATATTCGCGCCGGAAAGCGACCGGGGTAGTGCCCTTGATGCGCTTAAAATGGCGGTTAAAATTCGCAAGGTTCGGGAACCCGCACTCGTTGGCTATCGTAGCCACCGGGTCCTCGGTGTTCATCAGGCGCCGCGCCACATGGCTGAGGCGCACCTGATTGATATAATCGTTAATGGTATTGCCGGTCTTGTACTTAAACCGCGCCGAGAGCCACTGCTCCTCCACGCCCACAAGGTCGGCGAGGGTCTTCAAATAAATCTCCTCGTTATAATGGGCAAAGATATAATCCTTCACGGTGGCGATGGACTGACTATCCTGCGAATCGCGGTCCCACACGTACCCCGGACCGACGATGCGCTCGGCGGCCGTGTCCTCGGTGAGGCGGTTGAGAATATTGAGGAAGAGGGTGTATTGCTGCAGCTTATCCTGCGTAGCACTGAGGTAGATAAGGTCCTGACGGATGCGCGCCGTCATCGCCGGCGAGAACACCAGTCCCGAGGCGGCGAGTTCGAGCAAGTGGCGGATACCGTCAAAGCACAACTTATCGGCTATGCCGGCGAAGAGTTCCTCACGGAAATGCACCTCGATGACCGTATGGGAACCTTTGGCGCACCTGCCGCGCATCCACGCGTGCGGCAAGTTCGATTGGGCGATCAGTACCAGCTCCGCGTCAGAGATGGTGGTAATCCTATCCCCAACAATACGCTTCGCCCCGGCTGCCCCCTCGATGAGGTGCAGCTCGTAATCCTCCTGGTAGTGAATCGTACCGGCAAAGCGGTCCGAGACTTCGGACTGTACGCTGAGACACTCCCCCGGTTTCAGGGGAGAGAGAACGGATACTATGTTTTTCATCTGCGGCATACGCAAGTTTGCGCCTTGCAGCCGCTTTGTACCCTAACACCCGGGTAAACAAAAAGCGGGACTGCAATCTTGCTGTTCCGCTATTCGAGGCCTTCGCTGCCATTACCAGAAAAACAGCAACATCATAGCCCACGCCCGATATGTACGCACACGCCTGTCTGCGAAAAACACAGACAAACGGGATAATAACATATCCCGAGGACGTTCTGTTGCAATGCTTTAGCTGGAATTGAAATGTGCGAAGTTTCGAATAGCCTAAAAGCAAAGCGCGTTAAACGCCTTATTTTAATATGTTCAGCCCCACCCACGAAGAACATTATAACCTCCCTGGGCGTAGGCTTAATTATGGATTACTCCATAATCGGCTGCAAAG
>CALCGR010000115.1 GCA_937901025.1 uncultured Bacteroidales bacterium | reverse complement strand
ACACATTGTTGTTGTAAAGCGGGATTCTTCTTTGCATGCTTGAATATCTGCACCAATGTAAGCAAGGCGGCAAGACGGATCTCGTGATACGGACTGGTGATGCACTCCTCCAAATCGGCAAACGAGGTCTCTTTCCATAGGGCCTTAACAACAGTCCGCGTAACGGGTACTTTGATGCCGAGAAACCTATCGTCTTCTCCGTACTGTCCCTTGCCCGTCTTGAAGAAGCGTGACAACCCCGCTACTTGTGTAGGGTCAGCATGGGATAATATGGTTTCTTTAAGTTGATTCATTCCCATGACAAACAAAGAGGATCTTAGTCATTTTTGTCGCAAAATATTGCGAGATAAGAGTTGATAGATTTCCTGATTAATAGGGTTTAACAGGCTTAGGTGGTGCGCCATCACCGCCTCGTCTCCTCGGCGGGCAGGACCGGTCTGCGCTTCAGCAGGAGACATGGTGTGCACCTTGGCTGCCGTTTCGTCAATCAGCGGTAAGAGCGACGAGAAGGGTATCGAGGTGCCTTTTAGGATGTCTTGTGCGCTGTGGTAGAGGCTGTTCGCAAAGTTATTGACAAAGACCCCCGCTACGTGCAGTTTCTCTCGATCGGCTTGCGAAGCCTCGTAGACGTGAGAGGAAAGGGAAAGGGCGAGTGAATAGATAGCCGCTGTATCGTCAATATTCTTGGCTTCAATAAAAATAGGGATATTACTGAAGGTCTCTAAGATACGCGTTTTGGAGAAGGTCATAAACGGGTAGAAGATACCGCAATGAGGTTTGTCGGGTCCAAAGAGCGTGAGGGGTAAGGTGCCGGACGTGAGTAGATGCAACGCGCGTGCGTGCACGTGTACCTTATTTATTATATCTTGTACGGCATTGTCCGCGATGGTATAGAAATACGCATCCGCCGTCGTAGGGAGATCCGTAAGGTCTCCCCGCGACGAAACGAGCGTAACATCTATCTTAGCGCGCTGAAAAGCCGCTTCGAGGTTCACCCCGACGTTTCCGGCGCCAATAATAACAATCTTCATGTTAGCGATAACGTTTAGCGTTGGCTTTGGCTTGTTCGCGAGCCATACGTTGTTGTTCTTGTTGCATCTTCTCGAGGCGAGCCATAAAGCCGGACTTGGGTTTAGCACTTTTCTTCTTGGCGTTCTCCTCCATCTGACGGAGCAGTTTCTCATCATCAATCGACCAACGGAAGATCATCGTCTGTAGGATCGTGAAGCCGAGGCTGAGCAGGTAGTAGTAACTCAAACCGGCAGCGTAGTCGTTGAAGATAAACAGGAACATAAGCGGCATCAAATACATCATCCACTTCATCACCTTCATATTCGGGTCCGTCGATTGGTTCTGCATTGTGATAAAGGTATAGCCGAAGTTAGCAACCGTCATCAGTAAGCAGAAGAGCGACAGGTGGTCGCCGATGAGCCAAACGGGGTGACCCCAACTCAGGATAGCATCGTACGTCGACAGGTCTTCTGCCCATAAGAACGATTGTCCGCGCAGTTCGATGGCGGTCGGGAAGAACCAGAACATCGCCATCAGTACCGGGAACTGGAAGAGCATCGGCAGACAACCTGACATCGGGCTCACACCCGCGCGCTGATAAAGCGCCATCGTGGCTTGTTGACGCTCCTGCATCTTATCGGCAGGGTACTTAGCATTGATCTCATCCATCTGCGGTTTGAGCACACGCATCTTAGCACTCGACTTATACGACGCAAAGACGAAGGGCAACAGGATGAGTTTGATGACGAGCGTCATCAGCAGGATAACGAGGCCGATATGTAATCCCCAACTCGTAAACAGGTCGAACATCGGGATGACGAGGATTTTATTGATCCACGCTACGATCTTCCAACCCAGCGGCACGAGTTCCTTGAGGTTGAGACGGTCGGATTTATCCACATCGTTGTCATAGGCCTTGAGGGTGTTATAATGGTTGGGACCCATATAGAACCTAAACTCGGTGGGCTTGCCCATGCGGTCGAAGGGTACGGTCGTGGTTGTGGAATACTGCTTGATATATCCGCTGTACTTATCCTGCGGTGTGGATTCAAACAGGGAAGACGTGAAGGCATCCTCGGCAATCATGACGGTCGAGAAGAACTGGTCTTTATATCCGATCCAGCGTACCTTGGCGGATTCTTTCTTGGAGTCATGTTTTTGCTCACTGAGTTTCTCCATGTCGCCGTCCGGCAACATATATTGCAGTTGGGCATAACGCTCCTCGAACTTCCGTCCGCGTTCCTGCTGCGGGATGAGTTGGCTCCAGTGCATCTCCATCGAATGCGCATTCTGCGCCAACACGTCCTGTAGGTTATGTGGCACAATCGCAAAACCGAACATATACTCGTCCTTCGGCAGGGTATAAACGAAGTCTAAGTAACTATCCTGCACCTCGGTAAAGAACCGCATGGTGAGGACCTGTGTACCGTTTTCGTCCGTTACCTTCGGCTGCGGCTCAAAGTACAAGTCTTTGGTGGAGACGATATGGTTATTCGCCGTGATGAACGTGAAGCTGAGTTCCGCCTCCTCGTCTTGGAAGAGACAGAGGTTATTGACGGTATCCCCATAGGTCTTGTACTCCTTGAGGTAAGCGCGGGTGATGCGCCCCGAGTGGGCATTGATGACCAAACTCAACTTCTCGTTCTCTAACGTGACCAAGCGGTCCTCAACTACTTTTTCCTTTTTGGGAGCCGGTGCAAAAGCATCCGACAGCAACTGCGCTTCCGCCTCGAGTTGTTGAACGAGAGCTATGGAATCATTGATACGTTGACGCTCAGCCAATTCTTCTTTGCTGGGGCGGCTGAGCATAGAGAACCCAACAATAATTGCGGCAATCAGTAGAAAGCCAATCCAAGTGTTTTTATCCATTTTAACTGTTTTTTTGTTTTCCAAACATAAGTCCTATATAAAGCCTCGGCCCTGAAGGCGTTACAAATCCGTGGTCGAAGGGCAGTTGGTAGTCTATCCTAATGAGCAGTGCCTTGTTCTTTTTCGCACCCAGCAGGATCTCCAACCCGACATACGGATCGAGATAGAAGAACCCCGTCTTCGTGAACGAAGCATTGACCGCCAGACTATCGCTCCAGTGAGCGACCTCTTCCAAGGACGCCGGTACAAACAGGCGGTTCATACTGCCTCCTCCGATACCCAGTCCGAGGAGCGGACGTACCCGTCCGATGGTGAGGTAACCGTCTGCAAACAGTCCTCCCCAGCCGGTGCGGATACTGCTTTGCCCCGCCAGAGGCATCATCGATACGTAACCTTCCCCGCCGAGGTGGATGTGGTCTACCAGATGTAGACGCAACTGTCCGCCCAGACCGAAGTTCACGCCGTCCTTAGGAAGGGATTTGATATACTCATTACCTTCCGCATTGAGGAGACGAAACATCTCAATTGGGTTCGACGAGAAAGCGTAACCTATATGCAGCGTCATCCCTCCTGAGAAGCCCGTGAGGATTTTCTTAGGAGTAGGAGCATAGTTAGCCTCCGGCACCGGGTCTTGCCCATAACTGAGGAGGGGCAAGAGCAGTAGGATAGATAGGACGATTCGTTTCATCAGATAATCTCAAAGGCTACATCCATCATGTGAGTGAAGGAGTTCTGACGCTGCTCGGCCGTAGTGGCTTCACCGGTGATGATATTATCGCTGATGGTGCAGATGACGAGGGCTTGGTTGCCACTGCGCGCCGCATTCATATACAGGGCAGGAGCTTCCATCTCGACAGCGAGTACACCCATCTTTATCCATTGTTGGTTATCGTCGAACTCGGTATAGAAAGTGTCGGAGGAATAGACGTTACCGACTTTGTAGTGGTACCCGAAACGTTCGCAGGCAGCGGCAGCGTCGCGCATGAGCTCGAAACTGGCGATAGGTGCATAGGTGCCGGGGAAACCGAACTGGTTAGCATAGTTCGAGTTGGTGCAAGCACCTTCAGCGATGACGAGGTCACCGATATTGAGGTCCTTGCTGATCGAACCGGCGGAACCTACGCGGATAATCCGTTTAACGCCATAGAAATTATAGAGTTCGTAACTGTAAATACCGATGGACGGAATACCCATACCGTGACCCATGACGGTGATACGTTTGCCTTTGTAGTACCCGGTGTAAGCGAGCATCCCGCGTACTTCGTTCACGAGTTTAGCGTCCGTGAGGTACTTCTCTGCCATTAACTTAGCGCGGAGAGGATCTCCTGCCATAATCATCTTGTCAGCGATTTCGCCGAACTTTGCCCCAATGTGAGGGGTAGGTGTTTTGTCAGTCATAGTTGTATTATTTATTTAAAAATTCTAATGCTTGTTTTAAATCTTCCGGGGTGTCGATACCCATCGAGTACGTGGTACAAACCGCCACCTTAATCTGATATCCGTTCTCAAGCCAACGCAGTTGTTCCAGACTCTCCGCTTTCTCCAAGTCCGATTGGGGTAAGGCGGTTATCTGCCTTAGTATATCCGCCCGATAAGCATACATTCCGATATGACGATAATGCTTGCCTTGTTCGAGCCACTGTTCCTTCGGTATGCCGCGAAGGTACGGAATGACGGAACGGGAGAACATCCTTGCTATTCCCACCATGCATTGCCCATTGTCCATGGTGAACTCTACCTTGGGGGTATTGGGATTCTCCAGGTCCGCTAAACTATCCTCCGTGGTGAAGGGTTTCACTAACGTCGCTATCTCGGTCGGGAAACACGACATAATCGCCTCTATCTGCTCCGGCTGAATAAAAGGCTCATCGCCTTGGATGTTGATGATGACAACTTCGTTGTCGGGAGTAGAGTGCTTCCATTTATCGTAGGCCTCCAGGCAGCGGTCGGTACCGCATTTATGGTCGGTGCGGGTCATAACGACTTCGCCGCCAAAGGAGCGAACGGTATTGTAGATGCGTTCATCGTCGGTGGCGACGAGGACGGTATCCAATACTTTCTTGGCTTGTTCATAGACACGCTGGATCATCGGCTTACCGCCGATATCCACCAAAGGCTTGCCCGGGAAACGGGTCGAAGCATAACGCGCCGGAATGATTCCTATAAATTTCATACTTTCAACTTATTTAACAAGTGGATGGCTCCACCTAAGGTTTTGACTTGTTGGATAGTGAGGTAACGTTTACCGGTCTTGACACCTTGTCGGTTCACTTCCTCCTTCAGCAGACACCGGTCGGTCTTATGCACTGCATAGTCCAGTATCTTACCGAAGATATCACTTTGCCAATAGGCGTCTTTGTTGGCCACAAAATAAAGCGTCATCTGCTCCTGCTTGAGGAAGATCTTTTCGATACCCATCTCGCAGCATAACCAACGCAGTCGGACTACGTTCAGCAACTCCGAGGCCTCCTCTGGCAAAGGACCAAAACGGTCGATGAGGCGTTTCTCAAAGGCGAGTAACTCGTCCTCGTTGTTGAGACTATCCAACTCTTTATATAGTGTGATACGCTCCGAGATATTCTCAATATACGTATTGGGGAAGCAGAGGGGTAGGTCGCTTTCGAGTTGACTGTCATTGCACCACTCCTCGCCTATCGGCCCTTCTGCCTCTCCGCCCATCCGCCATTCATCTTTGAGTTCTTCTACGGCTTCGTTGAGGATGCGTTGGTAGGTGTCGTAACCCAGGTCCGCGATGAACCCCGATTGTTCGGCTCCGAGCATATTGCCCGCTCCGCGGATATCAAGGTCTTGCATTGCCAGGTTAAAGCCCGAACCTAAGTCCGCAAATGTCGTGATGGCATTCAATCGACGGCGGGCATCTTCGGTCAACAGTTCTTTCTCGGGCGCGACGAGGTAACAATACGCCTTGCGGTTGCTGCGGCCTACGCGTCCGCGCAGTTGGTGGAGGTCCGCCAAACCGTAGTGCTGTGCCGAGTAGATGATCATCGTATTCACATTCGGTATATCTACCCCCGACTCAATGATTGTGGTCGAGATGAGGATATCGTAATCGTAGTTGATGAAGTCCTCCAGTTTCTGCTCCATCTCGTCCGCGGGCATCTGGCCGTGGGCTACTACAATCCTTGCCTCCGGGCAGAGTTGGCGGATACGGTTCTCGATACGCGGCAGCATCTCGATGCGGTTATTGACGACGAAGACCTGCCCGTTGCGTTCCATCTCTTGCTCAATCGCCTCTTTGATGATATCCTCATCCTCGGGGGTGATGATCTCCGTCTGAACAGGATAGCGGTTCTGGGGCGGGGTATTGATGATACTCAGATCGCGGGCACCGAGCAGCGAGAACTGCAACGTTCTCGGGATAGGTGTAGCGGTGAGGGTCAGTACATCCACGTTTGTGCGAAGGGACTTGAGTTTTTCCTTGACCGTGACCCCGAACTTCTGTTCCTCATCGATGATGAGTAGCCCTAGGTCGTGCCACTGCACTTGTTTGCCCACGAGTTTGTGGGTACCGATCAATATATCGATTTTACCGGCCTTGAGGTCCGTGAGTATCTCCGCCGTCTGTTTCGCTGTCTTTCCTCGTGATAGGTATTCGATACGGACGGGGAAGTTCTTAAAGCGTTCCTTGAACGTGTTGTAATGCTGTAACGCCAGTACCGTGGTCGGTACCAGTACGGCTACTTGTTTGCCGTCGGTAGCTACCTTAAAGGCGGCTCGCATCGCGACCTCCGTCTTACCAAAACCTACATCGCCGCAGATGAGACGATCCATCGGTTGCGCACTCTCCAAGTCGTGCTTGACATCGAGCGTGGCTTTGGCTTGGTCAACGGTGTCTTCATAAAGGAAAGAGGCCTCCAGTTCGTGCTGCATATACCCGTCGGGCGAGTACGCAAAACCTTGTTGTTGCTTGCGCGTAGCATAGAGTGCGATGAGGTCGCGGGCGATGTCCTTGACTTTGTCTTTGGTGCGTTCCTTGAGTCGTTCCCACGCTCCGCTACCGAGTTTGGATATGGTGGGGGCGGAACCCTCGCGACCTTTGTATTTGCTGATGCGGTGGAGGTTATGTATGCTCACAAAGATCGTATCGCCGTCGCGGTAAAGGATACGAATCATCTCCTGCGGCTTGCCGTTCACATTCGTAGTGACAAGTCCGCCGAAGGTACCGATACCGTGGTCGGAATGTACGACGTAATCGCCTACGCGCAGCTGGTTGATCTCCTTGAGTGTCAGGATCGCCTTGCCCCTACGGGCCTCCTCACTGCGGAGCGTCACCCGATGGAAACGCTCAAAGATCTCGTGGTCCGTGTAATACGCCACTTTATTGTCGTGATCCACGAACCCGGAGTGAAGGGAGAGGAGAACAAAGTTGATGGCGGATAGGTTGAGAGGCAGAGAGGCGGAAAGACTATCAAGGATAGACCGCAAGCGGTCGAGTTGTTTCTGCTGCTCGGCCAGGATATAAACGGTGTACCCCGCCTCTTGTTTCTGACGGATGTCCTCCTTGAGTAAGTCGAAGTTCTTGTGGAACGGCGGCTGCGGAACGGTATGGAACTCCCGCTTGTCGTAGGTCGGGAAGAAAGACTTGACGTTAATCTCGATAGTGTCGGGAGTAGGGGAGTAGGGGGGTAGGGGAGTAGGGGAACTCTCCAGTTTAAATTTAACAAGGGACCAATCGTTGCTTATCCATAGCGTATCCTTTGCTAAAAAGTCGGTGAGGAATCCGGCCTCGTCATTGTCCTCCAAGGCGGGGGAGATGGCTACGGCTTCCAACTTGTCTTTACTGAGTTGGGTCTCGATATCAAACTCGCGAATCGAGTCTATCTCGTCCCCGAAGAAATCGAGGCGATAGGGGTTCTCGTGACTAAACGAGTAGATATCCATAATCCCTCCGCGGATGGCGAACTGTCCGGGTTCGTACACAAAATCCACCTTCACAAACAGTTGCTCCAACAGTTGCTGCTTGATGGTCCCCATGTTAATCGTCTGACCTACATGCAGGTTGATCGTGTTCGCCGTTAACACCTTGGGTAGCGGCGTAGGTTCCGCCAAGGCCTCCGGATAAGTGACCACGCAAGGGGGTAAGGGGGTAGAGGTGGAGAGGAGTAGGGCGTTTAGGACCTCCGTTCGCTGGATGAGCATCGCCTCGTCGGTGCCTTGGCGGCGTCGGTGAGACGTCGGGAAGAAGAGGAGGGGAGTAGAGGAGGAGGGGAGCAGGGATTGCAGGTCCTTATAGAGGTAGAGGGCTTCGTCGGCATTATCCATCACAATCAGCGTAGGGCGGTCTTGGCAGATCGTCTTGAGTTGCATTGCTCTGGCTGAACCGTAGAGCCCTGTGAAGAGAATATGTGATGGTTTCGTTTTCAAGATTAGCGGAAGAAGAAAGTGATACCGATGCTATTGATTAAATCGCCCACGAAGTCTTTTTGGACAGGGGATTTGATAAAGTGTTGTAGATACCCGATGGTAGTATAGAGACTTATCCCGTAGCAAATGGAATATTCGAGACTGCAAGTCAGTTTAGCGGACGGCACCCACGTATCGATCGTGTTGGCTATATACGTATTCTGTCCTTCCACGGGTGTGATATTTTCCAAGGTGAGGCAACTGGCTCCTGCATAAAGCATAAGCCCTAATGTCCACTTATTGTCGTATTCGGGTCGTTTAAGGTACTCTTTCAAGTTCTTGACCAAAGGGAAGCGATAGCCGCCACCTACGAGTAGGTCGATGGTCCAGTCTCTGCCTTTCGATATGTTCGTGAGGGACTGCTCGACCTCGTTATACCAGCGGGTATAAGCATCAAACTCGCCGGCAAGGCACCAACCGACCGTCTTATGCGAACGATATTCCAGTCCTGTGCGGGTATAGAACCCGGGGTTAGTTTGTCCTTTCTTTGGGGTATAAGCGCACCCGACTTCCAAAGGAAGCGTAAAATTATTGAGTATTCCAACGGCATTCATCTTTTTTGCCGGTTCGATGCGCCTCACTTCCCATTCTCCGCTGATCTCGACGGTACTGTCTCGCCAGAGGGTATCTGCTTGAGCAGATACGGCTGCGACATTACAAAGGATGGCGATTATAAGTACAAAATGTTTCATATTATCCCAATTTACGGCTGCAAAATTACAAAATTTCGCGCACATACGCAAGCGCGAGCCTCATTTTTTGTTCGCGAAAACGACGAAACGATGTTTTTTAACACATTTTGTTCATTTTATTCAATTTTTATTTGGTAGAGTCAAAAAAAAATCGTACCTTTGCAGTCTGTTAGGGGCACTATGCGCTTAACGCACAATAGAGCGATTAGAAAATACATTTATACATTTATAAATTTATACATTTTAATTCATTAAACTATGGCAGAAAACAAACTGAATCTGTTGGCTGACTTCCCGAAGATTTCCACCAAGGAATGGAAGGAGAAGATCATTACCGACTTGAAGGGTGCCGATTACGAGAAAAAACTCGTATGGCGCACCACGGAAGGGTTCAATGTGCAACCTTTCTATCGTCAAGAAGACCTGCGTGGTCTGAAGTCTACCGTTTCCGCCCCGGGTCAATTCCCGTACGTTCGCGGAACGAAGGAAAACAACGAATGGGCTATTCGTCAGAACATCTGCGCTTGCAAGAATGCCCGTAAGGCGAATGCGAAGGCGTTGGAAGTGCTCCAAAAAGGTATCACTTCGATCGGCTTCTGCATGGATGCCGACAAACTCACCTATCACTTTGTGAAGGTGCTGTTGGAAGGTATCGATGCTCGTGCTATCGACCTGAACTTCACCATCTGCCCTTGTGCAGCTCCGAAGCTCGCCGGTATCCTCGTTCGTTACTACGGCCGTATGGGTTACGACTTCAAGGCGGTGCGCGGTTCGATCAACGTGGACCCGTTCAAGAAGATGCTCTTACAAGGTAAGAAACTCAGCCGCGAGGAAGTGACCGAGAAACTGGTGGCTACCATCAATGCCGCTAAGACCCTCGTTAATTATCGCGTAGTGAACGTGAACTCCGTTATCCTTAATAACGCGGGCGCCTATAGCGCGCAAGAGCTGGCTTACGCTCTGGCTTGGGGTGCCGAGTATATGACGATGCTCACCGAGGCAGGCATTCCTAATTACCTGGCGGCTCGCGAGATCCGCTTTAACATGGGTATCGGTGTGAACTACTTCATCGAGATTGCTAAGTTCCGCGCCGCTCGTCTGTTATGGGCTAAGATTGTAGAGGCTTACAAGGCTCCTATCTTCACGAAAGCCCTGCGTGAGGCAGCGAAGATGAACGTGAGTGCACAAACCTCCCGTTTCAATATGACCGTGTTTGACGCATACGTGAACCTGCTGCGTAGCCAGACCGAGACGATGTCCGCGGCGATTGCCGGTGTAGACGAGATCGTGGTTACTCCGTTTGATGTCACCTACGAGGATCCTACGGATTTTGCAGAGCGTATTGCCCGCAACCAACAACTGATGTTGAAGGAAGAGACCCATATCAATAAGGTCATCGATCCTTCCGCCGGTTCGTATTATATCGAGAACCTCACCGCGGCTATCGCTCAAGAGGCTTGGAAGCAGTTCCTGGCTATTCAAGAGCAAGGCGGTCTGTATGAGATGATCGTCAACAATAAGGTTCAAGCGGCTATGGCGGAGAACCTGAAGACGCGTCTGAGCGACGTTGCTAAACGTAAAGAGACGTTGCTGGGTTCGAACCAGTTCCCGAACTTCACCGAGAAAGCCGGTAAGAAGATCAAAGCCACGGCTTGCGCTTGCGGCTGCAAAGACTGCGGTGCCGAACTGCAGACGATTCCTTGCGCTCGCGCTGCCGAAGAGTTTGAGAACCTGCGCTTAGCTACCGAAGGTGCTAAGAAACAACCGGTAGCCTTCATGCTTACGATTGGTAACCTGGCAATGCGTATTGCTCGTGCACAGTTCAGTTGTAACTTCCTGGCTTGCGCCGGTTACAAAGTGATTGATAACAATGGCTTCAAGTCCGTGAAGGACGGTATCAAGGCTGCCCGTAAGGCGAAAGCCGATATCATCGTTCTCTGCTCTTCCGACGACGAGTACGCTACCTACGCTCCGCAAGCGTGGTTAGACCTCGAAGGCGCAAAGGAGATCTTCATCGTAGCCGGTGCTCCGGCTTGCATGGAGGACCTCCAGAAGCTCGGTATCAAGAACTTCATCCACGTACGCTCGAATGTGCTGGATACCTTAAAAGACTTTAATAATCAACTCCTTAATAAATAATTGCAGTTATGAAACCGAATTTTAAAAACATTGATATCAAGAAAGTAGCTGCTTCTAAGTTTGAAGGAGCGAACGAAACGAACTGGGTAACCCCTGAGAAGATTGAGGTTAAACCCGTTTATACCAAATCCGATTTAGAGGGCATGGAGCACCTCAACTACGCTGCCGGTCTGCCGCCTTTCTTGCGTGGCCCGTACAGCGGTATGTATCCGATGCGTCCTTGGACGATCCGTCAATATGCAGGCTTCTCCACCGCTGCTGAGTCGAATGCTTTCTATCGTCGTAACCTGGCTTCCGGACAGAAAGGTCTGTCGGTTGCCTTCGACCTTCCTACCCATCGTGGATATAACGCCGATAACGCTCGCGTGGTCGGTGATGTAGGTAAGGCAGGTGTGAGCATCTGCTCGCTCGAGGATATGAAAGTGCTGTTTGCCGGTATCCCGTTGAATAAGATGTCCGTGTCGATGACGATGAATGGTGCCGTTCTGCCCATCCTGGCGTTCTATATCAATGCCGGTCTGGAGCAAGGGGCTCAACTTGAAGAGATGGCGGGTACCATCCAAAACGATATCTTGAAGGAGTTCATGGTGCGTAATACGTACATCTATCCTCCTAAGTTCTCGATGAAGATCATCGCCGATATCTTCGAATATACGTCGAAGAACATGCCTAAGTTCAACTCTATCTCTATCTCCGGTTACCACATGCAAGAGGCAGGTGCCACCGCGGATATCGAGTTGGCTTACACCTTGGCTGACGGTATGGAATACCTCCGCGCCGGTGTGAATGCGGGAATGAGCGTCGATACGTTTGCTCCGCGTTTGAGTTTCTTCTGGGCTATCGGTACGAACCACTTCATGGAGATTGCCAAGATGCGTGCTGCCCGTATGCTGTGGGCAAAGATCGTGAAGAGCTTCGGTGCTAAGAACCCCAAGTCGATGGCACTGCGTACGCACTGCCAGACGTCGGGTTGGTCGCTGACCGAACAAGACCCGTACAACAACGTAGGTCGTACTTGTATCGAGGCTATGGCTGCGGCATTAGGTCACACCCAGTCGCTGCACACCAACGCCCTTGATGAGGCTATCGCACTGCCGACGGACTTCTCCGCCCGTATTGCTCGTAATACCCAGATCTTCATCCAAGAGGAAACGAAGATTTGCAAACAGATTGACCCGTGGGCCGGTTCGTACTATGTAGAGAGCCTGACCAAGGAGATTGCTGACAAGGCTTGGGAGCATATCCAGGAGATTGAGAAACTAGGAGGTATGGCTGCCGCTATTGAGACAGGTATTCCTAAGATGCGTATCGAGGAAGCTGCGGCTCGCACGCAAGCCCGTATCGACTCCGGTGAACAGAAGATCATCGGTGTGAACGAGTATCGTCTGGAGCACGAAGACCCGATCGATATCTTGGAGGTCGATAACACGGCGGTTCGTAAAGAACAGGAGGCTCGTCTGCAGGAACTGCGTAAGAACCGCGACGAGAAGGCTGTTCAAGCCGCTCTGCAAGAGATCACCGCTTCCGTTCAAGCTTGGGCTGACGGTAAGAAGGGTGAGAACCTACTCGCACTGGCTGTGAAGGCTGCCGGCCTCCGCGCTAGTTTAGGAGAGATTTCCGACGCATGCGAGAAAGTCGTTGGACGTTATAAAGCAACCATTAGAACTATTTCAGGCGTGTACGCAGCAGGAACAAAGAATGATGAGTACTTCAAACGTGCTCAGGAACTCACCGCAGAGTTCGCAAAGAAAGAAGGTCGTCAACCTCGTATCATGATCGCAAAGATGGGCCAAGATGGTCACGATCGTGGTGCCAAAGTCGTAGCTACCGGTTATGCCGATTGCGGTTTCGACGTGGATATGGGTCCGCTCTTCCAGACGCCTGCTGAGGCGGCTAAACAAGCCGTTGAGAACGACGTTCACGTATTAGGTGTCAGCTCGCTTGCCGCAGGTCATAAGACCTTGGTTCCGCAAGTGATTGCAGAACTTAAGAAACTCGGTCGTGAGGATATAATGGTCATTGCCGGTGGTGTTATCCCCGCCCAGGACTATGACTTCCTGTACAAGGCCGGTGTAGCGGCTATCTTCGGTCCCGGTAGTCCCGTGGCTAAAGCCGCTTGCACGATCATGGAACTGCTGTTGCAATAACATCCGGCAGACATAACTGTCCATCGCTCACGAGATGTAAAACAGTGAGGACATAATAATTAAAGGCGTTTACTAACGCTTGTTATCGACTGTTTGAAACCTGAGAAATTTCAATTTGTTTTAGATCGAAAACAAGTAAGTGGTAGATGTCCATAGGTGTATTTTATACCTATGCTTCTTGCATAGATTGTTATACACGGCGTGGATTTCTAATGCTTATTCGACTAAAACGGGTTTTCTCAGGACCTCAAACAGCGGATAAGCAAGACAGAAATCCGCGTTTTTTTATGGAAAAACTATTATCCATCATTATTCCTTGTTACAATGTAGAAAACTTTATCCTTTCGTGTTTTGAGCATTTAAAGAAGATCCCGCTTCAGCCTAATGAATATGAGATTATTTGTTACAACGATTGCTCTACGGATAACACGCTAAATGTCATTGAAGAGGCAACTAAGGTTATGCCAAACATTAGAGTCCTTCAAGGAAAAACTAATATCGGTCCCGGTGGAGGCAGAAATGTGGCATTAAAGAATGCTTCCGGAAAATATGTGTGGTTTGTCGATGCAGACGATATTATTCTTCCAGAGATTGTCTCTGCTATGTTGGGGCTAATTAAGAATGACAGTCCGGATGTTATCCCATTTAATTATAAAGAGATAGACGCATCCGACAATGTAACTGCCGAGCCTATTGTCTTTCAAGATTCGATAGGTATGAACGGGCTTGATTTTGTTGAGGATGTCTTTCAAGAAGGTATCATATATCACATGGGGTATCCTTGGCGTTTTTTAGCACGTAGAGAATACTTGATCCAAAATGATTTGTTCTTCCCTGAAAATATCCGTTATGGGGAAGATACAGTTTGGATGCCACAGATTTTGCTATTGGCGTCAAAGATTACTAGCACTTCTACTTTTGGTTATATGTATCGTCATCATAATCAAAGTACGTGCGGGATGTTTGATAAATCTTATCCGGGAAGAACGATATATGAACGCTGCTTTGTTGCAAGTGAGTTGTTGATTTCATTTGCAAACAATTTAGAAGCCACTATCCAAGACGAACGCATCAATAAATATGTACAAGCATTCCGCAAAACAGCCAGCCACAATTATTTGGGACAACTCCCGATATATCTTAGCAGGGCTTCAATAAAACAACGACACGTCTTTTTCAAATATCTTAAGGAACATAAGTTTAACAAAATCATCGTACCCTATATTCCGTTCCTATCAAGACTGATCATATTCCCTATTGTTGGGCGTCTGTTGGCAGAGGGACTTGCTTTTGTGTATAAACTTAAGCATTAGTTTTAAAAGAAAAAAATCGTCTCAAAAGTAACTTTCTAGCGCTCCAAGTTGTCTGACTTGGGGCGTTTGGTTTGTTTTGCGGTGTACAAGGGGGACGGGGGGACGAGGGGGACGCACATTTCTATAACTACACTCGCGCGCGTGGGGATAATAAAATATGTGTCACCTGCGTCACCCGTCACCCCAAAAAAACATCACATCGTTTCACGGACAGGATTGGTTTGTTCGCGAAGTATAAATTATTGAGCAGCACAGGGCAAGTAGGCAAGTTGGGCAAGTATTTTCCCAAAGTATATACACATACGCACGCACGAGTGTATATTAAAAACTACTTGCCCAACTTGCCTACCCCCCCAAAAAAAAAAAAAATTGCGGTTGCGGACAAAAATAAGGAAAGACGGACGTGGCAGCGGCCGGATTTCCGATATATCGGTAATAGCGAGTGACCCGCATACAATGCGGGAGCAATAGAACAAAAAACAAAGACCCGCATAGTGCGGGGAGAAGAAACATAACAACGCGACCAAAGGGAGTGCTGCGCGCAGCGAGCAGCACAGAAATAGGACTTCCTAGGTTTGCCTAGGGAAGACTAGGGAGGACTAGGAACGACAGAAAAAACACTGCAAATTTGCATATGTCAAAAATTCTTTGTACCTTTGCAGAGAATTTGAACAACAACGGCAACAGCAACGACAACTACATAAACCTTACTGCATATGCAAGTTAGAAAATCAGACATCATCGGCGGGTTAAAAGGCTCCATCAACAAAGACCAGTATGCAAGGGCTATTCCGGGAAACTCGGAATGGTACTCTATTTGCCAAAAACACACGTATTCCAAGAAAGAAAAAGAAGCCATGGCGCAGCGTCCCGCCGTGCTGAAGTTTAGCGCAATCACAAAACAAGCCGCGGCTATTCTCAAAGATCCCGCACAGAAAGCTCAATGGCAGCAACGGCACATAGAGGCCAAACGCGAAGCCAGTAGACACCAAAAACACGCCGATATCAACGGCAAACCCGCCGTTCCGGCAAGACTCTACGATTTTATCCGTCACGAACTAAGTAAAGAGACCCTTTAACGTTCGGTCATCCTACGGTCACGTACCCTAATTCCCCCTTGCAGGTGATACGGAGATTCCTATGAGATTCCTATGAGATTCCTATCACGTTCCGTTACAAGAGCACGGAAGAAGGCAGGCAGAAACGAAGGGGAGCGCCCCGCGGCAAGGGGCGACGGAATGCCCCGACGAGCGGGCGGAGAGGAGGAAATGCAGAGAGGGAACCTGCGCGGCAGGGGACGGATTATGCGAGATAGACGCGCTTGACGCGGCGGGAGACGGAGGTCAAAATCTCGTAAGGAATGGTACCGAGTTTATTCGCCAACTCTTCAATGGCAACACCGCGGTCCCCGAAGATAATCGCTTCATCACCGACTTGCGCATCCGCCTCGGTGACATCCACCATCACTTGGTCCATACATACGTTACCCACTATCGGACAACGCACCCCGCGAACCACCACTTCGCCGTTATAGTTCCCTAAACGCCTATCCAACCCGTCAGCGTAACCAATCGGGATAACCGCGATACGCCGGTCCTCGGTGAGACGGGTGTGACGACCATAACCAATCGTCTCCCCTGCGGGAACGGTCTTAACGGACAGGATTGTCGTCTTCAAGGTACAAACGTTCTTGAGCTTCGCCCCATTAAACGAGAACCCGTATAAGCCGATTCCTAACCGGCACATATCGAACTGACTCTCCGGGAAACGCTCTATACCCGCGGAGTTGAGGATGTGGCGGAGGATCGTGGATTGTGGATGGTGGATGGTGGATTGTAAGATGTCCGCACAATCGTGGAAGTAGTCGATCTGCTCGCGGGTGAAGGCATCAAACTGAGGCTCGTCACTGCCGGCGAGATGAGAGAAGATGGATTTAATTAAGATGGAAGATTGACTATTGAGTTCTTTTACTAACTGAGGCAGTTGTTCGCGGTAGAAACCGAGGCGATGCATACCGGAATCAATCTTAATATGGACGGGATAGTTCTCGAGTCCTTTGGCTTGCGCCATCGCCATAAAGGCGTGCAGCGACTCGAAAGAGTAGATATTCGGTTCGAGGTTATTCTCGACAATCAGGTCTAATGCCGCCACTTCAGGGTCCATGACGATGATGGGGAGCGTGATACCTTCCCGTCGTAACTCGACCCCTTCGTCCGCTACCGCGACGGCGAGATAATCGACGAGTCCGCTTGCTTGCAAAGCCTTGCTGACCTCTACGCTACCGGTGCCGTAAGCAAACGCTTTGACCATACACGTGAGTTTCGTGGTCGGACGCAGCAGCGAGCGGAAATACCGGACGTTGTCAATGAGGTTGGGGAGGTTGATCTCCATCACGGTCTCGTGGGTCTGGGATAAGATCCGCTGCCTAATCGTGTCCTCATCATATCCGAGGGCCCGCATCACGAGGGCACACGTGCGCACGTTTTGGTGGGTGGGGTCCTCGATGACGGTATCGCAATGGGCAAAGAGTTTCATCTTCTCCTCCCGCTTCTGCTCCAGCGAGGCGAAGTTCTCCCCGTGCTCCTTCCCGATATACGTGATCACCCCTATCGTAGGACGGATGATGCACTCCAGCCGCTCCATCTCACCGGGCTGGGAGACGCCGGCTTCGAAGATTCCAAGGAGACCCTTCCCCGACCCTTCCCTCATAGGGCAGGGAGACTCGGGTAATATCCAGACGCTGAGGGGGACACCGATTTGGGAGTTATAGGATTTGGGGGAACGGATGACGGTATAATCGTCTTTGAGCAGGTTATAGAGCCATTCCTTCACGACCGTCTTGCCGTTCGAGCCGGTGATACCAATCACCGTACCGTTAAAACGACTGCGTTTGATAGCGGCGAGTTGTTGGAGGGCCGCGAGGGTGTCAGAGACGACGATAAAGGTGAGGTCAGACCCCTCCCAGCCTCCCCTCAAAGGGGAGGAGACGACAAATGATTTGACGCCTTGGTTGATGAGGTCGGGGATATAGTTGGCTCCGTCGTTTTTTGCGGTTTGGAGGGCAAAGAACAGGGTATGCTCCGGGTCGGGAGCCTGTTCGGTGCCGAGTTGGCGGGAGTCCGTCAACAGATATCGTATATCGCGGTCCTGCGGACCGATAACCTTAACGGACGCGAAGTTTTTGTCCGATACGAATGATTGAATTAGCATTGATCTTATTGAGTTTACAAAGCGTGTTGACGCTTGTGTTATATTTCTTTGCCAGGCCCGAAAGCGTATCCCCCGACTTGATGACTACGTACTTAGCGCTCTGCAGTTCCTTGAGTTGCGCGTAATACGGGAACGTCTCTTTGAGAGAAACCGTATAGGTGCTATCGTAACGGCAAGCGCACTTAGGTACATTGATGAGGGTCTCGGGATTGATGGCATTGCCCAGGAGGCGAATCTCGTAGTGCAGGTGGCTTCCGGTACTGCGACCGGTGTTGCCGCCGAGTGCAATCACTTCGCCCGCAAACACGCGCTCATCCTCCTCTACCATCGGGCGGGAGAGATGACCATAGACGGTCTCCAGCCCGTTCTCGTGACGGATGACGATGAAGTAACCGTAGCCCCTGGGGTCATATCCTACAATACGCACTTTCCCGTTCCACGAAGCGCGAACGGAGTCGCCTATCTGCACTTTGAGGTCCGTTCCGTAATGGAAACGGTTGCGTCTTGCACCGAACTTAGAGGTGATATACGTTGAGTCGGTGGGGAAGGCGTAGCCCGACAGATCGATGACGGTACCCTTGGCTATCGAGTCGATGGGAATCTTATACGGATTGACTTGGGCATTGGTCCACATCCCCCGATAGAGGCTATCCGCCGGCGGGAGGTTCGTCCAATCCACTGCCACGAACGCCGGTAGCAACCGATAGATAACCGTATCCGCCCCGCGCACCACGACCATCGTCGAGGGCAGGTCGGCGTTATCCTCTATGACGAGCGTATCGTTCGCCCACTGCACTTGTGCAGACAGGGATACGGTCATCAGCAAGCCGATTGTGAGTGACCAAAGAGTTCGGGACATACAAACCATAGGGTTACACCGGCAATAATGAGAACGAGTACAATGGCGGCTACAATCAGTACCCATTTACGCGTTTTCTTCAGTTTTTTCTCGAGTTGGATGTTCTTGACTAACATCAGCGGAAGCATCTCGGTAAGGGTCGTTCCGAACGGCACATTCACAATAGCATCTGCATTGATAGCCCATCCGTTGGCATTGAGTAAGGGGGCCAGATTACGTTTGCGCAGTTTGAGCCAAGCCATCAGCATCGACGGACCGGAGACCACGGCCATCAGACCTATGATCCATACTAGGATCTGCCACCATTTCATGGCATTGATACCACTGGCTAAGGATGCGAAGAACGATCCGATATATCCAACCGCCATACCGATGGCAGCAAAGATACCGGCGAACTTAGCAATATCGAAGGGCGATTTCTTATCATCCGCGCCACCGCCGTTCTTGGTCTTATCCTCGGTAAAAGAGGTGATGTCGGCAAACGTCTTGGCATCTTTCTCCGCGGCGGACTTATTGATGAGGTCTTGTATCCAAGCCCCCAGTTTACGATACGGCGCAAAGAACGCTTGTTTGATGGAGATAGGATTATCGATGATCTTCGTGATGACCGCATCCCAGTCGTTGCCTTGGCGGTCATAAAAGATGGCATTCTTACCCACGGTGAGGTTACGTATCTCCCCTTGGGTCATGGCTGCAACGATTTGCATCTTTTCCCCCGTCTTCGGCAGTAAGCAGTCGCAATAGATTAAAAACATTCCACTGGCAGGGGCTTGGTCATTATGTTTTTTCATGTCTGTGACCCGCATCGTGAGGTGACAGATACGTTGGTCAATAACCAGTTTACCGGCTTGGAACATAGCGAGTTTGCCGGCATAGAAGTCCTCAAAGGTCACATAGTTACGTACGAATGTATCAAAGTCGCGGTGAAGTAAAACGAGTTTATAGATCGGCTCGTAAGCCTCTTTCGCCGTTTGTAAGGCCGCTTCGGTAGCTGCAGCAGCAGCCTCCGTAGCCGCAGCATTCGCTGCTACCGCTGCCTCATAAGCCGCAATCTTCTCGCCCATCTCAACAAACTTAGCCTCGGTGATAGTCGGCTTAACTACATCCTCGGGCAGGGTCATCAGACCCATCTTTACCATCTTATTGAGTTTGAAGAAGTTTGTCAGTTCCTCCTGACGCTCATGATAGGTCGCTATCACGTCGGCTTCGTAAGGCGCTACCGCCTCGACGAGCGTCGGCTCTACCGTAGGAACGGTGACGGCATCCATCGCGGCTTGCACTTCGGCAAGGCTGACGGTGGTCTTTTTTCCTACCACTAAGCGGGCGGCGGCGAGGATATCCGCATCTTCGATGTTACTGAGTTCAATGACGTCCGTGTTCTTAAAGAGGGTACCCGGATCTTTCAGAACTTGGCAGAGCCATTTGGAAGTCTTAACCACTTCGTCCAAATGGAGTTGGTTATCCTTATCCACATCCATTCGGGATAATGTTACTTCGGGCACTTCCAGCCCTTGGGTCGGACAGGACAAAACGGTCCAGCGTTTGGGATCCAAGTCGCCTAGATGTTTCAAGTCTTCTGCATTTTTAATGCGAACACGCATTACTCCTCCTACCGGAGTCATCGTCCACTCGTAACCACGAGGACGAGAAAGAAAATTTAGTTTTTTCATATGTTTTTTTGTTTTAATGAACAAATGACGGCTTCCCCTTGTCGTAGGGCATTGCGTTTGCGTTGTCCGGCGGCAAAAAGGAAGATCTCAGCCGTAATCACTTTCGTTTGCGTAGAGTCGAGGACGGTGCGGCTGACATAGGGCCCGCCCATGGCTTCACCGCCTAAGATCTTCCATAATCCCCGCACCTCATAAGCGTCTTTCTGGGCTGTCAGTTGGGGCGGGAAGATACGGTATTCCGTTCCCATATAACTCCCCGGTACCGAGGCGGTCACGACCTGACCGAGCACCTTGTCGCGTTGCTGACAGAGGTAGTCTAAGGTAAACGTGCGCGCGGAAGTATAAGGATAGCTGTAAACGACGATATCCCTGCGCATCGGACCTTTGTTATTGCAGCACCAGATCAGTTCGACGGGTTGCTTATCCACTTTTAACGTGGTATCCATAATCAGGCGATAATCCTCGGGAATGAGCAAGTCGCACGCGCAACGTTGTTGCAAACGCTCGCGGGCCTGTTTGTTCGTAGATGCCCGATAGAAACTGATTTGACGCTTGATCTCCTGGTCCACAAACCATGTCCTCACTTCTTCACCGTGGGCGTGCCAATAGGTGAGGAATGCCTCTGCCGAGGGGGCTTGGATATGGTACATCACCTGCGGATGACTCCACGGGTCGTAACTCACTTTCGCCTTCACTTGCGAATAACGGACGGAATCAATATCCGCCCAAAGGATATTGCGGGTCGGCTTGAGGTAGTTGTCGAACTTCGTCGGCGTGACGTGCATCGTGGTGAAATACGACTCCATCTGCGGCAAGCACGGCATATCCGCCGCCATCACCTCTTTGATCGGGTCATACACGCTCGTGGGGCTCACCACTAAACACTCGTAGATAGAGCCGGTGGCGGAGACCACCAACTGACCCTGTTTGTCACAGGATGTAAGGCAGAGAATACCCGCCAACAAGAGGCAGAGATTATACCCGGTGAATCTTTTCATAAGGCAGTTTGGTTAGATCGTAGTCTTTCCGTTCCTCATCCTTGTGCCCGAGGGAGATGACGCACACCACCGTGAGGTTCTCCGGGATACCGGCCACCTGTTTGACCAAATCCTCGGCACCTTCTCTTCCGTAAATCTGGCACCAACAAGCGCCCAGTCCTAAATCTGCGGCAGCAAGTAAGATGTGCTCCGCCGTAATAGCAGCATCAAAAGCCCACGTGTCCGTTAACGAAGCATCCACAGCAACGACAATACCTGCCATCGCAGTGGAGAACATCCCGCTACCATAGGTACGGCATTGGGCGAGCGGACGCAACTGCTCCTCCTTCGTCAGCACATAGAACTGCCAAGGGTTGATGCGTTTGCCGCTCGGGGACATCAACGCGCACTGAAGGATCGTGTCTAACTGCTCCTTCGCGACGGGTTCGTTCGTGTACTTGCGAATCGACCGCCGTTGGGTACAAAGAGTAAGAAAAGAAGTCATTTTGTATTTTTGGTGCAAAGATACACAAAATTCTTGAAATCTGCAAATAAATTTGCAAATATCGAAAAAATTCTGTAATTTTGCACCCAAATTTGGTTATTTTATGGCAAAGTATATATTTGTAACGGGAGGTGTAGCCTCCTCCTTGGGTAAAGGAATCATGGCAGCATCGTTAGGCAAACTGCTGCAAGCCCGTGGTTTTAGAGTGACGAATCAGAAGTTTGATCCGTACATCAATATCGACCCGGGTACCCTCAACCCCTACGAACACGGGGAGTGTTATGTGACGGAGGACGGTCACGAAGCCGACTTGGACTTAGGGCATTACGAGCGTTTCTTGGATGTTCGGATGCATAAGTGCAACAACATCACGACCGGGCGTATCTATCAAAACGTCATCCGCAAGGAGCGTAAAGGCGATTACTTAGGCAAGACCGTTCAGGTCATTCCGCACATCACGGACGAGATCAAACGCAACGTTATGGCATTGGGTCAAACGGGCGAGTACGATTTTATCATCACGGAGATCGGCGGTACCGTAGGCGATATAGAGTCGCTTCCGTACATCGAGACGGTTCGTCAACTCAAGTGGGAGATTGGTTCCGACTGCCTCTGTATCCATCTGACCTACGTTCCGTACTTGAGTGCGGCTAAGGAACTAAAGACCAAACCCACGCAGCACTCCGTCAAGGATTTGCAGCAGGAAGGGGTGCAACCGGATATCATCGTCTTGCGCACGGAGCACGAGATCAGTGAGGATATGAAACGCAAGGTGGCACTGTTCTGTAACGTGGATGTGAAAGCGGTTATCCAATCCAAGGATGCTCCTTCTATCTACCGCGTGCCTCTGAATATGATGGCGGAGGGATTAGATGAGGTCGTACTCACTAAGACCGGTTACGACATTAATGCCGTTCCCAAACCGGATATGAAAGAGTGGTGTCAGTTCTTAGATAAACTGGAGAACGCCAAGCAAGAGGTACGTATCGCCTTGGTAGGGAAGTACGTGCAACTGCAAGATGCCTATAAGTCTATTCACGAGTCCCTCAGTCACGCGGCGGCATATAATGAGCGCAAACTGGTGCTGACCTCCATCCTCTCCGACGATATAACGAAAGGCAATGTGGAAACATTGCTTAAAGACCAAGACGGCGTTATCATCGCTCCGGGTTTTGGGGCGCGTGGTTTTGAAGGGAAGATCATCGCTATTGAATATCTTAGAGAGCATCAGATTCCGACGCTCGGTATCTGTTTAGGAATGCAGGCGATGTGTATTGAGTTTGCCCGCAATGTCTTAGGGTACGCGGATGCTAATTCCACGGAGTTCAATGAACTGACCCAACACGATATTATTGACCTGATGGCCGACCAGAAGACGATGCTCAACAAGGGCGGAACGATGCGACTGGGAGCGTATCCTTGTGCGCTAAAGGCGGGCAGCAAACTCGCCTCTATCTACGGAAAAGAACAAGTCAATGAGCGTCATCGCCATCGTTACGAGTTTAATAATAAGTTCCGCAAGGCATTCGAGTCTCACGGAATGCTTTGCGCGGGTATCCATCCGGTATCGGATTTGGTAGAAGCGATTGAACTGACGAACCACCCGTGGTTCATTGGTGTTCAGTTCCATCCCGAATACTCCTCGACGGTCCTGCATCCCCATCCGCTATTTGTTAACTTTGTTAAAGCAGCAATAAAAATATGAAACCCACTATTGCAATAACCGCCGGAGATATCAACGGCATCGGATACGAGATTATCCTCAAGGGACTGCTCGATCCCCACATCTGCGAGATTTGTAAGCCTATCGTCTATGGTAATGCGAAGATTGCTCGCGACCACGCTCATCTGTTAGACGACGAGTATCACAATATCCAGTTTAACCTGATTAATGACGCCACGGAGGCCAAGGACGGACGACTGAACCTCATCACGTGCTATCCGGATGACACCCCGCTCAATATCGGTACCTCTACCCCGGAAGCGGGTCAAGCGGCTTTGCGTTCGCTCGAGCGCGCCTGCCAAGACCTTAAGGAAGGCAAGGTATCCGCTCTCGTCACGGCACCTATCAACAAGGAGAACATCCAATCCGATAAGTTTAAATTCACCGGTCACACCGAGTATCTGGCCCATCTGTTCGGTTCGGAAGAAAAACAGAGCCTGATGATGATGGTAAGCGAGATGATGCGCATTGCGCTCGTTTGCAACCACACCCCGATAACGAAGGTACCCGAGCAGATCACGAAGGAGCGGATTGTGTCTAAACTCAAGACCCTCAATCAGACCCTCATCAAGGATTTTATGGTGGTGAAACCCCGCATTGCCGTCTTAGCCCTCAACCCGCACGCATCGGATAACGGCCTCATCGGCGATGAGGAAAAGAATATTATTATCCCTGCCATCGAAGAGGCGAACGAGCAAGGGGTACTTGCTTTCGGACCCTATTCGGCGGACGGATTCTTCGGCGTGGGCAAATATACCCATTTTGATGCGGTGTTGGCTATGTACCACGACCAAGGACTCATTCCGTTCAAGTCCCTTGATATGAACGGCGTCAATTTCACCGCCGGACTGGACATCGTTCGAACGAGTCCGGATCACGGTACCGCCTACAATCTGGCGGGCAAGAATACGGCGGAACCTATGTCGTTTATGCATGCCTTATATATGGCCATCGATATTTTGAATACTCGTGCGATAAGTGAAAAAATCAGTCAAGACCCTTTAGTCATTAAACCCCGCGTGGAGCGCGAACGCCCCGATAAACCCTTTTTACCCTTCTTATAAATCATGCTTAGTTTAGTCACCGGTGCCAGTTCCGGTATCGGATTACAATATGCCACTCAGTTGGCGCGCGATTATCACTCTGACCTCCTGCTTGTCAGCAACCAAGAGGCTGAACTCAATCAGGTAGCAACGGATCTGGCTGCGCAGTATGGTGTTAAAACCATCGCTAAATACGCGGACCTTAGCAAACAAGATGCCGCCGAACAACTCTTTGATTATTGCGAAAAAGAAGGCCTCGAAGTAGAGGTGCTCGTCAATAACGCGGGTGTGTTCTTCTTCAACCCCTATTGCGACACGGCCATGCGCCGTATCGAGCTTATGCTCAACCTGCATATGGTAACCACCGCTAAACTCTGCCGTCTCTTTGGCGAGCGCATGCGCGAGCGCAGGCACGGGTATATATTAAATATGAGTTCGATGAGTGCTTGGATGGTGATGCCCGGCATCCAGACCTATAACGCTACGAAAGCGTTTATCTACAACCTCAGTAAGTCCCTTTGGTACGAACTGATGCCGTACGGCGTACACGTGTTGGTGATGACCCCGGGGGCTGTGGATACCGCCCTGTTCGGGCTTGCACCGAACCTTCGCAAACTGGCGGTGAATGTGAGCGTATCTATCCCGCCTGAGAAACTGGTGAAGAAAGCCTTGCGCAAACTCTTTAAGACCAAAAGAAAGAGCTGCATGCCCGGGGTGATTAACCACCTTTGCACACCGCTCTTAAAGCACACTCCCGACTGGATGATTCGCCTTGCGATGCATTTCGTCGGTAAGTATCAGAAGTAAGCCCCGCGGCTTACTTCATTTTTTGTTGCCACATCGCTTTCACATCCTCCCAACGATAGTAGCAGTCCTGCACCGGCGTTAAGCCTACGATGGGGCGTTCGATCTCGTTGTATAATACTTTGACGAGGATATCCTTGCGATTGGCTTTGGTCACTTTGCCGCCTTTGGCGTAGAAGATCATTTGGATATTCGACGCCATACAGATATTACGATGGCCAATCCACCGCTCCTCAATCTGCTCGGGTTGCATCTCGTCCCCACCAATCTGACCAATACCCATATTACTGGCAATCGTGAGCATCGGGAAATCGTGTCCAAAGCGCAAGTCCGCTTGACAATCGCCTGACTCAATGGCGTGTTCGGCTTTGTCTATCCACTCGGCAAGAGCGATGTTGGCATTGTGTAAGCGTTGCGCTCCTACTTGCGGTACGTTGCAGAAATAGAGGGCGATATAATACGTTTTCTCCATCATATAGTAATACACCGTAGTGGTATCCATATATCGCAAAACGTTGCAATCAAGGTCAAAGTCTTGACTGATAGCCGCCGTCTCATAGATGTCGCGTTGCAGTGTTCTAACATTCAAATTCAGTCCTGTCGTATCCGTGAATAAACGACTGATGACCACCGACTCATCGTAGGGCAGTTTTTTAAGTAAAGCCTTTTGTATACTATCGTGCGCAGCCCGTACAGGGTCGTCTTTACCCGTGCAGTCGATATATTTCTGTGTCTGTTCGCCCGTGTCGAAGTTAAAATGGATATCGGTGTTGCACTTGGTCAGGCTATTGGTAAACGCGCACATCGAGATGATACAGCGCTGCACCATACTTGCGATGGAACGAATATACACATTCTCTTGGCTCAACACCTCAGGGAACCGCTCGTACATACGTTTAGCAATAGCTGCGTGTTCGCGTTCGCCTCGGTCGGTCAAGCGTCCGTCCATTTGGTTATAGGACGCAATCACGGCTTGCGTGAGCGGAATGAGTTCACTACCGGTGCGCGTGAGCACGCCCATCGAGTCGGCGCGATAGAGCACGTCCAATAATCCTTGGTAATGCTTATCCCCCCAGTTCGATCGCGAACCGTGACGGCCGTAATGGCTGATATAGAAGGGTTGATAGCCTTTGGGGGCCGGCGTGTCTTGATAGCCTTGTGTTCCGGCGATAGGATACTCGTAGGAATGGAGATTACAACCAATGCGGTGGTAATCGGCCTTAAGGTCATTAATCACTTGCTCGTTCCGAGCGTTTAGACTCCACGTCAGGGCGCAGGTCAATAGGATGAGAATCGTTTTTTTCATTAGTTTATCAAATGGATTTGTTTTATTTACGTTCACCAAAGATGCGCGAGCCGATACGAACCATCGTAGAGCCTTCTTCAATGGCGATAAGGTAGTCGTCAGACATACCGATAGATAGAACCGCTGATGCTGCAAGCGACTTGACTTCGCGGAAGCATCGGCGGATTTCTGTCTCGTCATTGGTGTTCGTGGCCATAGCCATGAAACCGACGAGCCGAATATTCGGCAAGGCGGAAAGGCGGGGAGGCGGAAAGGCGGAGAGGTCGGAAAGGACGAAGCCTGTCTTTGTCTCCTCTTTGGCTACGTGGACTTCGAGTAGCACATCGATGACACGACCAACTTTAGCGGCTTCCGCATTGATGACTTCGAGTAGATGCCAACTGTCCACACTTTGTATCAGGTGCACAAAAGGTACAATATATTTGACTTTATTGGTTTGCAGATGTCCGATGAAATGCCAGCGGATATCCTTCGGTAGTGCCTCGTGTTTAGCAATGAGTTCTTGTACACGACTCTCCCCAAAGTCACGTTCTCCGCAGTCGTACGCCTCCTGTATTGCCTCGATGGGTTGGAACTTACTCACGTTCACTAACGTCACCGAAGGGGGTAGGGTAGCGCGAATCGTTTTTATGTTATCAGCAATACTCATCGATATTCATATGAAAGGCGTCATTGAGTGCCTTTGTTGCTTTCAGTTCTGCGGGAGTGGCATATTGCGCCGTCTCACTCATCAATAAGATATGGTCGCTGCATCGAAGTGCCAGGTTGAGTTCGTGCGTGGAAATCAGAATCAGTTTACCCTGCTCATGCGCCAATCGTTGCAATAACTCAAAGAGTTGTACTCGTCCCGGCAAGTCGAGGTGAGCCGTAGGCTCATCGAGCAGGATCAAAGGCGTTTGTTGCGCCAAGGCTTTAGCAATGAGTACGCGGGCTTGATTGCCCGTGGAGAGGGAGGAGTAGGGGAGTAGGGGGGTAGAGGAGTAGGGTAGACCTACAGCCTCGAGGGATTGAGCAATGATGAGTTTGTCTTCGTCAGTGAGTTGACCTAAAAACGAGGTATAGGGATAGCGGCCTAAGGCTACGATATCCTCCACCGTGGTGGCGTCTAACGGTTCGTTATCCGTCAGCACCAGTGCCTGCTGTTTGGCTCGCTCAGCAGGACTCATCGCAGAGATATCCACGCCGTCGACCATCATCTGTCCGCCCAAGGCGGGTTGCAGTCCGGCCATCGTGCGCAGCAACGTCGACTTACCTGCCCCGTTGGGGCCGAGGATAGCGACGAGTTGTCCAGGTTCAAAGGTGAAGTTGAGGTTACTCATCACCACCTTTTGCTCGTATCCTATGGTGAGGTCAGTTAAGGTCACCGGCGAAATAACGATCATAGGACGCCATGTCGATTAGACCGTGTCCCGAGAGGTTAAACAGTATCACTTTCTCTTTGCCCTCCTCTTTGGCTTTGAGGGCTTCTTGAATGGCGACGCAGATAGCATGCGTAGATTCGGGAGCAGGGATGATACCCTCTACTTGTGAAAAGAGTACACCCGCCTTAAACGCATCAAGTTGATTGATGTCGCGTCCCTCGAAATACCCGTCTTTGAGCAGTTGACTCAGGATTGCTCCCGCACCATGGTAACGCAGTCCGCCCGCGTGGATGGCTGCCGGTTCAAAGTCGTGACCTAAAGAGTACATCGGGATGAGCGGCGTGAAGCCTTGGGTGTCCCCGAAGTCGTATATGAACTTGCCTTGCGTTAGTTTAGGACAGCAAGCCGGTTCGGCGGCGATGTATTGGGTCTTGGCTCCGTTTACCAGGTTATTGCGCATAAACGGGAAAGCGATGCCGGCGAAGTTACTGCCTCCGCCAAAACAACTAATCACCACATCCGGATAATCGCCCGCAATCTCCATTTGTTTGAGCGCCTCCTGACCTACGATGGTCTGGTGCAAGCATACGTGACTCATCACGCTTCCTAAAGCGTATTTGGTCTTCGGTTGGTGCAACGCTACCTCCACGGCCTCGGAGATGGCCATACCTAAACTACCCGGAGTGTTCGGGTAGAGTTGCAGCATCTTTCGTCCTGCTTCGGTTGTGTCGCTAGGCGAAGGAATGACCGTAGCCCCATAGGTATGCATCACCGATTTACGATAGGGTTTTTGCTCGTAACTGAGTCGTACCATAAACACTTTAAGGTCCAGTCCGAAGTGCTTGCAAGCAATACTAAGGGCCGACCCCCATTGACCGGCACCGGTCTCGGTGGTGAGGTGTTCTATCCCTTGTATCTTATTATAATACGCCTGCGGAATAGCGGAGTTCAGTTTGTGTGAGCCTACCGGACTCACGCTCTCGTTCTTAAAGTAAATCTTCGCAGGGGTATCCAATGCTTTCTCTAATCCGGAAGCCCTTACCAAAGGCGTAGGACGATAAATACGATAGAGGTCTCGCACCTCGTCGGGGATGTCTATCCACCGCTCTTGCGAGAGCTCTTGTTCCGCCGCCCCCTTGGAAAAAAGCACTTCTAAGTCTTCCTTCGTTATGGGCTGACGTGTTTGGGGATTCAACATGGGTTGGGGTTTAGTGACCATGTCTGCTACGATATTATACCACTGTGTGGGCATATCGTGCTCCTCTAATACTATTTTCTTTGTTACTTTCATAATCTTTAGAAAAAAGCTACCGAGTCTATTTCATCGAGAAAGCTCCTAAATAATAGGATTTGAGGTGTGAACAACCTTTGTAATCTGACTACCATGATTCGCTTTCGCTAGGCCGCTCTCCCTTACGGGGTCACCGCAAGCCCATGTATCAGCACGCCATCAGTTGGTTAGGGACCTCGTTGACATTTGTCTGTTGAGTTTTCCGGTTCCCATAAACTCGGCAGCGGATTTATTTAACGGCTCTATACACTTCTAAGATGGGTGAACGCGTGATACTGACAATCTCGCAATCCATCGAAGCTAAACTTGCGTTCAGGTTCTTGAGCGCAAAAACAATATTCGAGGCTGGTACCAAGATAGACACTTTTCTGCGCGTCTCTTTGTCGTCCTCAATGGTGATCATCTCCACTCGCGCCTTATACCAAGTATCGCCTTCGGGCGAGGTGAGGATATCCGCATACTGCACTTTGCGGCAAGAGGTTACTTCACTATCCCCCGAGATATATCGCTGTATCTCTCCTAAGAGACGCTCTTCTACATCGGCAGGACTCAGACCTTCCACCAGGTAGGTCTCTTTCACGTTACCGGGATTATCTTCACCGGTTTGACGCTCATAATTGATTTTGATTTCGTATAAGATCATATGTAAAAAAAATTATAATAGGTTCTTCACTTTCACCGCTTGTAGATTCGTGGGTCTGGGGATGGTTTTTCCCCAATAATAGATGGGTGCCACAGGCTCTTGGTTCGTCCAAGACGGTTCGAGCGTAATCACCACATCCCCCGTACAGTGCTTATCCAAGGCGGTTCTCAGTTCCGGCAATAATAACGCATCTTGAAATGCATAAGCCGCTTGTACCCCTTCAAAATTAAGCAGGAAAGCGGTAATCTGTCTTTGTATCTCAAGGAGCGATATTTTCTTTTGGTCTATCAAGTCGTGATTGAGGTAGAGGGAGTTACCGTATCCGCCGTCTATCCATCGCTCGTGACCATAGAGTGCCATCAGATAGGTGGATGTCAAGGCTGCGGCACGGTCGATATTAAACGTTGGCTGCTCAATGAAATGCGGTTGACCTATGAGCAAAATCTGCAAATGCTCCCGGCCTACTTGCTGAATCAAGGTAGAGAAGAACCTCCCTAAATCAACATTCAATTGTGCATAGAGTTCCTCGTGCGCTGCCGTCTTAATGCGGTCCGTCTTAGCATCCGCCGATAAGGCATTGTATTCCAGTAGAAGCAGATCCGGTACCTCGTCTTCTCCC
This sequence comes from uncultured Bacteroidales bacterium, assembly GCA_937901025.1. GTDB lineage: Bacteria > Bacteroidota > Bacteroidia > Bacteroidales > Paludibacteraceae > Colicola. Next base: position 14,862 of record CALCGR010000115.1, on the reverse strand, counting down.
ATTTTATTCTGGTCGCGTAAACGAAGGGCCAGTTCGGTTACCATCTGATTGATGGTCCGTTTCTCGCCCGCTATATTCATCTCGTCTGCTGCATTAGGCAAGCCTTCCGGATAGAAAGTAGAGGTTACCCATTGCGTTTTGCGTTTATCTATCCAACAACACGCATTCGCGGAGTGACCGGCCATCAGAATCGTTGTCTGAGGATGAATGCCTACCGCATAAATCTTACTGCGAGAGCCCTCTTGTTGACGCAACTGGTCGGCTATCGTAGCGCAGCGCAGTGCCTTAGGTGATAATCGCAGGTCCGTTCCTATTCCCTGAACTTGCTGGTCCCATAAGCGCGGAACAATCGTTCTTGTTTCCCTTACGAACATCGAATCGCGGATATAACCGTGTTCGTAGGGTAGGGCACCGGTCAAGATGGTAGCCAGGGTCTCATTGCCCCCATACACCTCGTGAGGAAACGTGACCGAACTATGCACTCCTTCGTTGGCGAGCATAAACATCCCGCCTTGCGACCAATACGGACGCAACCGATTGAGGTCTTTTTCACTCAGACCATCAGCCACCACTACCACGGTCAAACGAGGGGTGATGTGCTGGGCCTTAACCGCACTCAGGCAAGTTAGTAGACCGATAACGATTAGTGTATGAGATAGATGAACCGTGTGCATAGATGAATAATAGGAAATAAGAACACGCGCCAGTTAAGACCGACGAGCGGGTGAATGGAGAAGAAGATAAGGAAGATAATTAGTGCCGCCAAAAGAAGGTATACCACCCCTAAAGCCACATCCACTCCCCAACTGAGTTTGCCTCGTTCCCAGTCCCAGATATTGATTAAAACAAGTATGATTGTAAAGATTAGTACACCAAAGTACCAGGTCTTATACCAAGGTACGCGAGGGTGCGTAAACTCTCCCGTGAACTGACGACTTACTACCGGTATCCCATCTATAGTGGTGGCTTTACTCAGATAATTCATTAACTCCTCCGGCAAGAATAAACGCTGCTCGTTGGTCATCGGTTCATCCGCCCGGCGACCAAAGACCATGTTGATACCGAAGTCTTCCCAACTGCCCTCGCCCGTATAGGTATGAATAAACTCCCGAAAACTCTTTCCCGTCCAACCTTCATACGGAGACAGAATACTATCCCCTATAACCTCTTTAATAATATAATAAGGTCTCGTGGCGCAGTTGTCGAACACGAAATTATATAAGTACTTGCAGTTCTGCGGCTTGGCATTCTCTACCAATCGGTCAAAGAGTTGTTGCCGTTGCAGATAATTGAGGTTCAAAACCTGAAAAAAGACGGGACGATGCTCTATCTGATAGTCCGTTAAGAATGACGCAGCATCTTCTACGCCCAATTCATAATAGGTCTCGCCTTTTACGAACTTATAGTAGAAATGGTCCGTATCAAAACTAAAACACCCGTAGTTAAACACGACATCCAAATGATTGGCCGGATCGGTGACGCGGATGGATGTGTGACCATAACGCGAATATAACTCGCTTCCCGGTGTACAGGTCAGCAAGGCTATTTGTGCCCGTTCGCTGAGCGGCATTGCAGCGTGCATCATCAAACAACTGACCACACCTATACATAAGCAAACTATCCTTTTATACATAGTAAATCAGATTAGGAATCAACGTACATAAGAACCCGACACCAAAGCCGCAAACTACTTGCAAACTCGTATGCGCATCAAGGTATAGCCGCGCGTACATAAGCAGTAGTGCAACAGCGAGTAAGATATACCCGACCACCGGTTGGTATAAGATAAAGGCACCTACTAATCCGCCGATACCCGTCAAATGGGCGGATATCTTCCAATACGGATTGATGAGGTTCACAATACATAAGGCCATCGTAGCCCCTACAGCGGATAGCTGGAGCGCCGGCAAGACGTGCATCGTGCGAATAACCAATACGCACCATACGGCAAAGCAAGTCATAGTGATGAGGTAGGGTATCCTACGCTCGCTCGCGTTCGTGATATAGATATCCGTTACCTTATGTTTGCGAATCAAAATGAGAATCGTCACCAGCGGGATAAGACAAGTAACCACAAACGTGGCTACCCCATAATAGATATACGCTCCCGTGGGAATCATCGGCGTCATTGTGTGGTACAATAGTATATATAGCACCATCCCGTAGGTAGGGATAAACAAGGGATAAGCAAGCGCGCTCAACCCTTGCGCTAATATGGTCAATAATCGCCTCATAGACTCTTTCTTAATCGTGCTACGGGATAACCTAACTGATCCCTATATTTCGCCACCGTGCGGCGGGCAATGGTATAATTCTTTTCCTGTAACTTCTCTACCAACTCGTCATCCGTCAGCGGACGGGTCTTGTCCTCCCCGTCAATGAGTTCGGTCAAAATCCGTTTAATCTCTCTTGTCGATATCTCTTCGCCTGCGTCGTTGGTGATACTCTCGGAGAAGAAATATTTGAGGGGATAGATACCGAACTGCGTCTGCACATATTTCGAGTTGCTTACCCGCGAGATGGTACTCACATCGTAGCCCGTTATATCCGCAATATCCTGCAAGATCATCGGCTTCAAAAAACTCTCATCCCCCTCATAAAAAAACTCCTGCTGTCGCTTCACGATGGCTTCCATCGTACGGGTGAGCGTCTCGTTCCGTTGTTGAATAGCGTCAATGAACCCTTGGGCCGCTTCGATGCGCTGTTTGATAAATCGCACCGTCTCCTTCACTTGCGGCTGATTCCCTTTCCGGCTATATTCGTTCAGCATCGATTGGTAATCCTTGCTTACGTGCAACTCCGGTATATCGCCCGTATTCAGATTTACGATGAGTTCGCCCTCGCGGTTCTCTACCATGAAGTCCGGGATGATGGTCGATTTCTGATTCTCATACACCGACCCTACAAACCCGTTGGCGGGTTTTTGATTGAGGTGTAGTACCTCGTCTATCGCGTCTTTGAGATCGTCTTCGCTGAGATTCAAACGTTCCTTGATCTTATCAAAATGACGCTTGCCGAAGTCGTCAAAGTACCTTTCTAAGATTTGTATAGCGTTGTCAATCGCCTCCGACGCAGGCTTTTGTTTGAGTTGATTCATCAGGCATTCGCGCAAGTCATACGCCGCTATACCCGACGGGTCAAACTGCTTGATGATATTGACGATGCGTTGCATTGCCTCGTCGCTAATCGTGATATTCTCCTGAAAAGCCAAGTCGTCTACCAACTGCTCGGTGGTGCGCCTTAGATACCCGTCATCATCGATATTCCCTAATACCCATTTGGCTATATGCCGTTCGGGTTTGGTGAGACTCGTTAGGTATACTTGCGACTTGAGGTGGTCAAAAAGCGTACTCCCGCTAATCACTACACTCTCTTGCCGATCCTCGCTCGAGTCATAACCGGATGCCCCGCTATATACCGGCATCTCGTCATCATTGACATAATCGTCGTAATTGAAGTCCTCATTCTGCAACGGATTACGGAATTCCTCTTCCCCTTCGTTCTCTTCTGCCTCTTTGTATCCGTCTTCCTGATTGTCCCACTCTCCCTCCTCTAAAGCCGGATTTTCTTGCAGTTCCTCATCAATGCGCTGTTGAAGTTCCACGGAGGGTAACTCCAACATCTTCACCATTTGGATCTGTGCCGGTGATAGTCGGGTGAGCAGTTTCTGCTCTTGTTGCAGCGTTAAAGACATTGTTTTACAGCATTGACGATATAAGCCAGTTGTTCATCATCGAGTTCGGTGTGCATCGGCAACGATAGTACCGTTGCACTTAACTTCTCGGCTACCGGGAAGTCACCTTGTTTATATCTCGGGTCTTGATAGGCCTTCTGCATATGCAGCGGAATCGGGTAGTAGATCATCGCCGGAACCTCTTTGGCAGCTAAAGCCTCTTTCAACGCGTCGCGTTTGCCGCCTTCGATACGCAAGGTGTATTGGTGGAAGACGTGCGTGGATTGCTTATCGCGTCCCGGAATACGAATACCCTCTATGCCCTTGAAAGCCTCGTCATAATACTTGGCTGCCCGTTGACGAGCCTCAATAAACTCATCCAAATGCGGTAACTTAGCATCCAAGATAGCCGCTTGTATACTATCTAAGCGCGAGTTAACGCCGATGCTGTCGTGGTGATAACGAATCTCCATTCCGTGATTGGCAATCACTTGGATCTTCTTGGCTAACGCATCGTCGTTGGTAAAGAGCGCACCGCCATCCCCATAGCAACCCAGGTTCTTCGAGGGGAAGAACGAGGTACAACCAATCTCGCCCATCGTACCGGCTTGTTTCACCGTCCCGTCACTGAAGGTATACTTGGCTCCAATGGCTTGACAAGCATCTTCCACGACATAGAGATGATGCTCTTTTGCGAGTTTGAGAATAGCCTCCATATTCGCACATTGACCAAACAAGTGTACGGGTACAATCGCCTTCGTCTTCGGGGTGATGGCCTTTCGTATTGCCTCTACGGAGATATTCATTGTCTCCTCATCTACATCCACCACCACCGGTGTCAGACCTAATAACGCTACCACTTCTGCTGTGGCAATAAACGTGAACGTGGGGGTGATTACCTCATCCCCGGGACGTAAACCGAGGGCCATCAACGCAATCTGCAAAGCGTCGGTTCCGTTACCTACATTAATCACGTGCTTGGCACCGGTATATGCCTCCAAGTGCTGCTGAAAAGTCGTTACTTGCGGACCTTTGACAAACGTGGCATCATCAATGACTTGTTGAATGCCGTTGTCGATTTCGTTTTTAAGGCGGAGATACTGACGTTGCAAGTCCACCATTTGGATTTTTTTCATACTTATTCTTCTAAAATATATTCTACAAAGGAAGGTTTAATGCGTAACGAACGAATGGCATCATCCGTTTTGTCTACTATTACGGGCAAATGGTTCTTGGACTCGTTGGGAATGACACAATAAAGGTCTATATCGTCCGCTGTCACTTCGTTAAACTGCCTTAACGAACATTGAATTGTCACCGTTACTTCCGAGGGGAAAAACTTGACTTTCATCCCTGCGGGTACGTGTCGGGCTTGGATAGGCATACGGAAGACTTTCTCTGTCATCCGTTCCGCAACTAACCTCACTTGTACACTATCCCTTGTTAGACGTACACCCTCCGGTGCCACTAACGAAACGTAGGTTGCCATGGTGTCCTTGAGGTCGGTTATCGTCAAGGTACTCGTCTCAATGACATCAATGTGATTCAACGTCGCTTCATCGCCTACCACCCCGACTTCGTCTATACTCATTACCGGTTTGTCTAACATCTGATACTCACTCGCCGTCTGTATTTCCGTGACCAAACGAATGGGTACCATCTTCTGTTTGAGTGTGAAATACGGTGTGCGGATGGTGGCAGGAGCAATCGTTAGCAGTTTACTTGTACCTTGCAAGATACTGGTGACACTACTGCGTAACTTCTCTTCTGATATAACCACTTCACCTACTTCACTCTCCAGGGACGGGGCCAGGTTAATGGAGATGGTCGGTTTATCCTTGAAGTACGTCTTGAGCCGCTGACCGGCATCGCGCACCTCTACCGTGATAGACGTAGGCAGACTGTCCTGAAAAGCAATTGTCGAACGGATGCCGGTATATCGTACCTGCACCTCAATATTCTCGGTTCGAGTGGAGGTCATCGCGTGACCATACCACAGCATCGTAGCTAATGCTACAAACCCGAGAAAAATAGCCGCTTCTTTCCAGTCAAATCGCATTATTTTTTCTCTTCTTTAGGGGATTGTTGAGCATCATCAGCCGAAGCGTATACGCTCCCTTTGTCCACCTTAATAAAGACCTCTTTGGCAATCTCAATGATAAAGGCAGCCTCCTGTACGTCTTTGATGATACCATAGATACCGCCGGCGGTAACGACCTTGTCGCCCTTCTTCATCGCCTCACGCTGCTTCTGAAGTTCCTTTTGCTTCTTGGTTTGCGGACGAATCATAAAGAAATAAAATACTACGAAGATAAGGATCATCATAATCCAAAATCCCCAACTGTTACCTTGACCTGCTGCGGCAGCAGCGTCTTGCAATAAAATAAAGTTTAACATAATAAATAAATTTAATCTTTTAAATTAATGGCTTTAATTAACTTGTTCTCTCGTTTGAGCTCGGATAAAATCTCGTCGAGTATGCCGTTCACAAAGATGTGACTCTTCTCCGAGGAATATTCTTTTGCCAACTCAATATACTCGTTGAACGATACCTCAAGTGCGATTTGCGGGAAATACATTATCTCCGCCAACGCCGTCTCCAATATAATACGGTCCATATACGCAATGCGCGAGGCATCCCAGTTCTTCAAATGGGAGTCGATTTGCTGCTCAAATTCCTTATGGTGCTCTATCGTTACTTCCAGTAACTCTTTGGCAAAGTTCACTTCCTCTTCATTCTCAAACATCGGCAACAACGGCTGATTTGCTCCTAACTCGGCATCAAAATGTTTGATGGTCTTAATCACAAAACTAATCACCCAATCCGCATCCGTACCCCAGTTGGCGTGGTCTAAGGCAATCTCTAACTCTTCCAAGGCCGTATAAAAGACCTCGTTTCCGATGAGTTCTCCGTAAATCTTACGCCATAGCCGCTTGTCATCCTCCAAGCAGGGTTCCTCTATCGCCATATACTCCTTATAGTACTCCGCCTCCATCAGCCGCTTATAGACATCGGCAATGAGGGGCATCCCCGCATCCCATTGGAGTTTATACTCCTCTATAAACTTTCTTAGTTCGCGATTCTCAAAAACTTGCCGTGACAATGCGTTATCAATAAACTTTCGATTGGGAGCATACTCCTTATGTGTGGCGCGTGCGCGTGCTGAAGCCTCTTCCATCTGCTGCTCCGCATATCTTGGTAACTCGTCCATCAGCGATAGCAACATCATATACAGACTATATGAGTCCGTAAAACTAAGCATCAACTCTTTCTTCGCCTGCAAAGGCGTTTTGTCCCCGTCTTTGAAATAGGCAAAGAGGGTTTGAATAATCCGGGTACGTACAATTGTTCTACTAATCATAGCAATTTTCCAAAATATGCGGCAAAATTACAAAAAATTTTGCATATACGCAATACTTTTGCTGAATATTTTTAAAAAAATACGGATATATTTGCATATTTGAAAAAAAAACCGTACCTTTGTGCCGGTTTTTAAAACAACTATCAATTATGGAAGAGCGTAATTTTGAAGAAAGACAGGAGCCCGAAATCGTTTATTCCCGTTCCGTAAAGGCCGGTAAACGTATCTATTACTTAGATGTAAAGAAGGCTCGTAATGAGGATTTGTATCTGTGTATCACAGAGAGTAAGAAGCACATGGGACCGGATGCCGCCGTGCCTTCGTTTGAGAAGCATAAGGTGTTCCTGTACAAAGAGGATTTTGCTCACTTCGTAGATGGCTTGCAGGATGTCATTAACTATGTTAAGGGTCAGGTAGGTGAAATTGCGGAGCGTGAAGAGTGGACTCCCAGAGATGCGGAAGCAGCTGCTGAGGAAACCGTAGCAGAGGAGAAACCCCGTAAGGGCCTGTTTTCCAAACTGATGAAGTAAATCCTAATGTAGTGCCAAGAGGGCATCTACAATCATTCGAGCGACCTCCGGTTTAGACATAAGCGGGAGGTCGTTTTTTGTATCCTTTGTGATGATACTCACTTTATTTGTATCGCATCCGAAACCGGCTCCTTTGTCTTGTAACGAGTTGAGTACAATCATATCAAAATGCTTGTCTTCCAGTTTCTTACGCGCATTTATCGTCTCGTTCTGCGTCTCTAAGGCGAAGCCGATGAGTTGCTGCTTACCCGACTTACACCGGCCTAAACAGGCCGCAATATCTTCGGTGACCTCTAAGTCTAATTGCATCGTCGTCTGACCGGCCTCTTTCTTTATCTTTTGCTCGGCAATCTTCGTCGGCGTAAAATCCGCTACAGCGGCACATAGAATAGCCGCATCTTGTTCTTCCCAACGTTCTTTGGTCGCCTTTGCCATCTCGGCCGCCGTTGTCACCGGTATCACCTCGCTCGCCGTGCCGTAACTCAGTTTTTCCGAACAAGGTCCCGTGACTAGCGTCACATACGCTCCCCTGCGACAGCATTCCTTCGCTAATGCGTATCCCATCTTGCCCGTCGAATGGTTGGTTAGGTATCGAACCGGATCCAAAGGCTCTTGGGTGGGACCGGCGGTGATAAGGATGCGCTTGCCGGCTAAGTCCTTGGAATACAAAGCCTTTATCACTTCTTCTTCCAGCACTTCAATCTCCTGCATTCTTCCTTTTCCCTCCGTTCCACAGGCTAGAAAACCCGTTGCGCAATCAAGCATCGTCACGTTGGGCATCTTGCCTAACGTCATCATCGCTTGCTGCGTGGCAGGATTGAGGTACATCTTATCGTTCATTGCAGGAGCAATGATCACCGGCTTCCTCGCTACCGTAGCCGCAAACGTTGTTGTTAATGCGTCGTCGGCAATGCCGGCAGCCATCTTACCAATCACGTTTGCAGTCGCCGGTGCAATGAGCATCACATCCGCCCAATCGGGTAGGGAGATATGCTCCGTTGAGTGCTCATTGATAGCGGCAAACACATCGCTATAGACTTTAGCATTGCTAAGGGTTTGCAGCGTTAATTCCGTTACGAACTCAAGGGCGTTCTTCGTTGTTGTTACACGCACCTCAGCACCTTGTTTCACCAAGGCGCGTATCAGTTCCGGAATCTTATACGCCGCAATCCCGCCACTAATCCCTATCAAAATGTGCTTAGCCACTCTACACTCTACACTCTACACTCTACACTTATTTCAGCGCTTCGTCCTTCGAACCGGCATTATAGATGAGTTGGTCGTCAATGAACTCTTGCGTAGCAATGAGCGTGGGCTTGGGGATAACCTCGTAACTGCGGGAGATCTCAATCTGCTCGCGGTTCTCAAAAGACTCGTCTAAAGCATCTTGCGGGGTCGAGAAGTCTTGTAACTTCGAATCTAACTCGCGTTTGAGAGACGAAGCAATCTGGTTGGAACGCTTACCGATGATAGCCACCGTCTCGTAAACGTTTCCTACTTTCTCCGTCAACTGATTCATGTCTCGTGTCAAAGTGCTCTTAGGCGCTTTCGTTTTTTTGTAATCCATAATTATAAATGTTTTAAAAATTATTCTCGTGTAATCTTATTCGTTTCTTTTAAAATCTTATCCGCCTCTTTGCGGTGCTTGCTATTCGGATGCTCCGTGATAAAATTATAATACTCGTCCTCCGTATCCCTTGCGCGCTCCATCTTCTTTTCCTCAAAACTGAGTAACATCTGCTGATACTTCGCCTGTAAAATAATCCAATTGAGTTCCTCTTGATACGAGTTGCTTGGGTAGGTCTTCTGCGCGTTCTTCGCTACAATCTCCGCACTCAGGTAGTTGTTTCCTAAATACGTTCCGAGGTTGTAATATAGTTTTGCCGTCAGTAACTCTTTATACGCTAACTTGTCGTATAGTTCACTCATCTCCTCATAGGCTTGACTGGCATACGGACTCTCCGGATAAAGGTCCACAAACTCCCCGAAGAGTTCAATGGCCTTGCGTGTCGTCTCTTGATCCAATCGGGCGTCAGGTGCATCTAAGTAGTAACAATGCCCTTCTTGAAAGCGCGCCTCCGTGATATACTTACCTTTTGGGTAATTGCGCACATAGGCTTGGTAATACTCACTGGCGGTGCTGTACGATTTTTGTCCCAGATAACAACGCGCCAAATAACATAGCACGTCCTCACTGCGCTCCGTCCCTTTGTAGTAAATGGATACATCGTCCAGCAGCGACTGCGCCTTTACGTAGTCCTTTTGGTTGAAGTACTCAAGTGCTTTCTGGAACTTCAGGTCAGGATCTTTTGACTTTAAAATCGTCTGATATTCACCGCAACCGGTTAATATCCCTACCAATACCCCTATGAGTATGCTTTTCTTCACTTTTTCTTACTGTCTTGTATCCAATGAACCCAACCGCTCGAAGTGATGACGTTAATCTCTCCATTCTTGCTCACAATCAGGTAACACTCGCTTTCCGCGTCATTCTCGATCATCTCTAAAGCCGCATTCGCTCCTAGTACCATACAAGCCGTTGCCAACGCGTCAGCGCGCATACAACTCTTGGCGACTACCGTGGCCCCCAACAGACTATGGTTGACCGGATAACCTGTTCGAGGATCAATCGTGTGACTGCGACGCTCTTTACCATCGTAATAGAACTGACGATAATTGCCGGACGAGGCCATACAGAGGTCGTTGGTCTCAATGATCTCTTGCACCTCTTGCACCATACCTGTCGGGTCATCAATGGGCTTCACAATACCTATCTTCCAAGGTTCGCCCTTTTGACTCAATCCCTTCGCTACGACTTCCCCGCCGATATCGACCATGTAGTTTTTACTACCCATCTGACTCAATAACTGAGCCACACCATCGCAACCTAACCCTTTCGCAATCGCACTGGCGTTAATCGTCAGTCTCGGGTCGCGCTTGTAGATGTGGTGATCTGTTAGGGTTACGTTCAAGAACCCGGTGATGCCCATCAGGCTGTCTATGGTGGATTGACTTACCTCGTGATTACGTAGATATTCCGCATCTTTGTCCTTCCCGAATCCCCAGATATCGATCAGCGGAGCGCAAGTGATGTCGAAGGCCCCTTGACTCATGCAACTAACCTCGTATGCCGTCTCATACATCTTCTCGAATAGCGAGTCGGTCTCTACCTCCTCGTTGCGGTTGATCTTGCTGACAATCGAACTGTCGTTGAAAAAACTCAGCGACTTATCGTATTGGTTTAGACAAGCCTGTATCTCCGGTTCTAAGTTGCGGGTCGACTGGTAACGGATATTATAATACGTACCGAAAACACGTCCTTCGTTGATAAAATAGCGCTCTTTCTGACAACCCATCAAGATCGTTGCCATCACGCACATCCATAGTAAATGTTTCTTCATGTTCATTGTTTTTGAGGTTAATGCTTAAAACCAAATACCCAGACCAATGCATCCGTTCAGTTGTTGGCAAGCGATCTTCTCGTCGCCGGCAGCATTGATATAAGCATTCTCTTTATTGATGGCCGAAGGATTGATCATCCCTTGCGCGTATAAGTCCAAACTGCATACATCAAAGTCCCACTCTTTGTCCAATCTCAAACTCAGACACGTTACCGCGAACTTCTCGTTGTAATACAACTCGCTTCCCCAAGGTACCATGCCTATGAATCCGCCAAGGGTCAAACCATAGTCCTCAAACTCGTGATTGTAACCAATCTCAATATAGGACGACCAGTTGCGGTGAGTCTGCCATAGGTTCTCCGCTCCTAAATATTCATAGGTAGTGTAGGTATCTAACCCGTCAAGATATAAGTACTTGAAGTCGCGACCGTTGACCGTGAGGTTCCAGTTGAAGTACAAACCGCATATATCCAGTGTGCTGAAGTCGTATCCAAGCGATATCTCTGTGGTCGAGGTGTTCTTCTCAAAGTTCTCGTGTTCCGTCCATGCCCAATTCCTCCATTGCTTCATGTCATAACCGGAGAAGAAATCGCTGCCTCCGAAGTAATAGTAATGCGTGAACCCTACCGTTATACCGCAGGCGTTTATCGATCCCGTCACATCCAACTCCGGAACGAAGTACGTAGCGTCTTTTTGGAACTTCCAATCCGAGGCACCTACGTTTGCCCATCCACCGATACGAAACGAAACATATTCGTTGTCAAATCCTACATCTACGGTGGGCTGTGCACTCAATCCGCCGAGGTATTGGCCACGCCAAAGATAGGCACTGACAATATCTAAACCGGCATCGTAAGCAAAGGTGATCTTACTTTCGTTTTTCTTATGCTCCTTCGCATTTTGCTCCTTTACAGTAGGTGCTTCTTGCGCCATAATGGCGATAGTGGAGCCCACCATCGCCAAAGCGAGTAAAACTTTCTTCATTTCTGTAGTAATTATAATCCGTTACTCTCTGTCCATACGATACGCAGAGCAACCTCTAAGATGCGAGTGTCATCGAGGGTCACAATACCACCGTCCGGGCCGGGTTCCAAGTGATACCCGTTGGTGGCTGTGCCGTTGAAAATACCTCTTACTTCTTCGGATGCAATGCCCAGTTCTGCAGCAATAGCATCCATCGATCCGTGTGGGAGAGCGTCTTTCACCTCTCTAAGCTTGTTAAACGAAGTTCTAACCATAATATTTAGTTTTTATTATTAATTTTCTTATCGGCTTTTATGCCATTTACAAAATCGGCTGCAAAGGTACAAATAATTTTTGATATATGCAAATAAAAAGTACTTTTTATTAGATTTTCTTTTAGATTTTAGATTTTTTTAGCGTCGCGTTGAGTACGGGCAGGGGTCTTATATAGGCCTTAAAAGTTGTGGAGATGTTGTGACTATGTTGTGACAATGTTGTGACGACGAAGGCAAATTGAAAGTGCTGGGGACAAGGGAACAAAAACATAGGGTGCGAATTTGTTAGAACTTGTGCGAATTTCGCATAAATTCGCAAGTTCGCAGTCTAACAACAAGTTTCCAATCGACTGCTTTTCAATAGGTTATGATTTTAATCCGAATTTTCACGGACAGGATTGGCTTGTTCGCGAAACCGCCAAACCGCCAATTCCGCCAAGGGTATTTGACCTATGGTCCTATTGTGACCTACCGGTCACCCAATGGTCACGTACCGGTGAGGTCTCGATATTACCCTACAATAAATACACCAAACGCCCCCGAAGGAGCGTTGGATGATGTTATCTTTCTCCCTTGCCCTATGAGGGAAAGGGTTGGGGATAGGGTCTCTTTTACCTTACCTTTTGACCGGTTGCGGTATACTTGATACCATTCCGCTCAATGATGAGGTTGCCGTTGTGGAAGAACTTGTGCATTGTACCTTGTGAACCATGCACCTTATTTATGGGCGTTGGTGTTCCGCCACCAGTGGTGTTGAAGTTCCCTTGATGTTCGGCAAGCGTCTTGCCTCCGGCATCGGTAGCGGTGACACTATAGTCGTAGGCAGTGCCGGGATTAAGACCGGTAACCGTAAACTGATAGCCTTGAGCGGTAAGTGTTGCCGCCGGTGCTTGGCGAGAGCCGTTGTGCGCGGGAGCAGCAAAGGCGATATTGAGAAGTTGTCCTTGCGCATTAAAGGTGAGAGTGCAAACTATTTCACCATTTTTAGTAATAACTAATGAATAATTACTTGCCCCATCGGTAATAGGCCAAGTGATAGTTACATCTTGATCGGAAGGAGTGACGATAGGATTGTCGCCATCTATAGGCTTCTTGTCAGCAGACTTAGTGCGAATATCAAATCCATTCCAATTCGGGTCAACTTGATAGCCACGAATACTATTTTCGGGAACGTAAAGGTAGATGTATTGCTTGCTTAATCCGTCAAAGGTTGAGGAGCAAACATTAGGTGTCACCTCCGCATAAGACGTTATTTCCTCTATCCGAAAGTCGCCTTTGAACGCATTGCAACCGATGTTGGTTAACGATTTACCTAAAGTAATCGTTTTAAGGTAAGCACAATCTTCAAAAGCTGATTCACCGATGGTTGTAATGGAATTAGGAATGGTCAGTGAGGTCAAACTGGAGCAGCCACTGAAAGCAGAACTTCCAACTTGTGTTATACCATCAGGAATCGTAACATCAATTTTATTTCCAATATATGCGTTTACAATAGTATCTTGTTTGATTAAGAAATCTCCAACCCAAATACCTTGATAGACATAACTCGCATAGTAAGCCACATAACCATAGGTGTTAGAACCCTTTTTAATGTCTAATTCAGAGTTGTTATTAACCGTTTTAAGGTTCGTGCAGCCATAGAAAGCATAATCACCAATCGTTTTGACGGAATTTGGAATGGTAATGGATGTCAAACCGACGCAACCAGAGAAAGCCCCCGTTCCAATCGTTTTGACGGAATTGGGAATAATCGTATTTATACAACCTTGAATTAGTCTATTTGTTGCTGTTTCAATAATAGCGTTACATTTTTCTCGGCTATCGTATTTTATATTTTCATCTTCTACAACGATTGAGTTCAAACTGGAGCAATTAGAGAAGGCCCCCGTTCCAATCGAAGTGACGGAATTGGGGATGGTGACGGAGGTCAAACCGCTGCAACCATTGAAGGCATTCCATCCAATCTTAGTGACGGAATTGGGGATAGAGACCGAACTCAAACCGGTACAACCATAGAAAGCATCATCACAAATCGTTTTGATGGAATTGGGAATGGTGACCGCAGTTAAACCGGTGCAATCCTCGAAAGCGCTCTCTCCAATCGTTGTGACTGAATAAGTGGTGCTTTCGTAAGTAACTGTTTCTGGAATAACGACAGAGCCGATATATTTGTTAGATTCACTATCGTAAAAACTTCCTCGTGTTACTATCGCAGTCTTGGTTGATGACTCAAAATCGTACCAAATGCCATCTACCCGGATGTAGGAGGCAAATAACTTTGTGGCAGCAATGGCTATCAAAAATAAAGATAAAATTAGTTTTCTCATAAACATTTACCCTAATTCGTGTCGGGCACAACTATTAATTTTGCCTACTCTTTTTGGAATTTTCGGCTTACTCCGTTTAATATGTTTTTGTTTAGTTATAGGCATAGAAAAAGCGTGGGCTTTCGCTCGCTTCATTTGATTCTTCGAGGTCCTGAACTTACCTTAACAATTCAAATGTACGCACAAAAACTCACGCCAAAAAACGTGAGCGTGCAAAACCGTACTTGAATTGTTAAGAGATTCTTGAAATTGTTCAGGTTTCGAAGAATCAAGTTGGGCTTACAACGCTATATTTTATATGTCATGCATCGCCTTTACGATGCCGGTCAAT
>CALCGR010000114.1 GCA_937901025.1 uncultured Bacteroidales bacterium | reverse complement strand
TGATTGTTCCCGGTCATTGGGCAAGTAGCATCTTTGTGTAGCGCATTCTTGCGCGTGATTTGGTCCATTTCTCCCGCATAATATGCGGGTCATTGTTTGTCGTTGAACACTTCGCGCGCATCCTTGCGCGCGTGGTCGATCGCACTGCTAGTAAACGTAGCACCCCCGGAGCATCCTAGGACCTGCGTGGGACCGCCGTAGCCTTGGCTCGCCTTTCCTCCTCCCCTATAAGGGAGGGCCGAGGTGGGTCTATTGCACTGTCTGTAAACATAGCACTAACGTAGCACCCACAGAGCACCATAGCCTAGCGGTGTGATTATGAGGTCATTGCGCTGCATCTGCAATCTTAATAATCTATGTTTTCCGATCTCGGTTCTTTCGTACCCTGTTGCCTCTCGGCAAAAGTCTTTTGCCGTGTTTTCCCTTAATTTTGCAAATAAATTTGCATATTTCAAAAAAAGCAGTACCTTTGCACACAATTTTGGTGTAGAGGAGTAGAGGAGTAGGGTTTCTCACGACTAAAACTAAGCTAATTACTAATTTCGAATTTGCGTGGGCGTTTGACCAAAATTAAGTCGCACATAACGACAAAATTGCGACGCGTCGGAGAATCGAAGGCGAAATGCAATCTCTTTTATTGTTAATGACGAGTTCCTTAATAATTTAATAATCTCTTCGTTGGTCACTTTGTGAATAATCTCCAATGCGGTATGGCCGCTTTCTTTCTTGCTAATGACCGACAAATACTTCGGCGTAATCGCCAACTGCGACGCGTACCACTGCACATTGTGGTGAACTGTACCATATTCGCGAACCAGAAGCACAAACCGCCGGAAGATATCCGACTTGCCTTTTGTTTGTTCTGTTGAAGATACGGAGATGTGGTCCTCTAAGTACGATAAACACTCATAAGCGGCCGCTTGTGCGATGGTGCGCAGTACTTGCTTATGATACGCTGTGTGTTCGTCTTCAAGTAACTCAATCAATAACTGCAAATACGTATCCATCAATCGCACGTGTCGCTCGTCCAAGTGGTGAATGGGAGTGGATTGGATATAACTGTATTTTTCCCACCAGTGTGCTTCCAAGTGGAAGCAATCCAGCATCAACTCGTCAAACAAGTGTTCGGAGATACAAATCACACCTCCTAAGAAATCGCCGGAACGTAGATAGTGGTTAATCAGTGAATGGGGCATACAGACTAATAAATCGTTCGTACCCATCTCCAACTGACAACCATTCCAAGTCAACTGCATCTTGCCTTGTTTACAATAGACGATAGCCAGGAATTGCCCTGTGGCAGGATCGGGATTGGACATCTCGTCGATATTGTCCGTCAGTAAAAATAGTTCGTTCTTGTAAATCATAAGGCGTATTGTCAAAATCGACTGCAAAGATACAACTTTTTTTTCAAATATCATATACAAAATATCGTTTTTTGTTGTGAAAAATGCTGTTTGTGGCAAAAATGCACATTATTATGGACAAAAAGTCTACTGTTATATCAAAAAAAAGCAGTAATTTTGCACTCGAAATTAAAATGATAAGGTATGAAAAAGATTTTTTTAGGAGTTATAATGCTCCTTTTCTTGCTCAGTAGTTGTAAAAACGAAGTACAAACAGCCCTTGGTACGTATTCTTACAAAACATCGGTTTTAGAGAGCACCCTTAGCCTACCCGTTGAAGTGGGACAGTTAGAGATTGTCGATTTGCATAATAACGACAGTGTACTGCTCCTTATGAATGAATTAGCGGGTCCTGCCTATCAAACAAAAGGAAAGATTGAAGAGAAAAAACTCAGTTTCTCTCCTTTTACGCGCGTAATAAGTATAGGAATGCACGACTATCCTACTACCATCAGCGGTTCTGCCACGATGTATGATAATGCCATCGTGTTTGACTGTCAGTATTACGGCGAAAATAGAGACACTGTCCGCATCGTCCTCAAAGACACCGTTATCGTCCTTGATGACTCGGTTCGAGTGCTCAAAGCTCATGTACAATCCATCGCAAAAAAGAATAAGTAATGAAGAAACAAATAATTATTAGTTGTCTTGGGTTGTGTTTGCTTGCGTGCCAACCGCAAACACAACAACAGGTTCGGTCTATTCCTGTGTGTGTCACCATCATTGACACCACCGAATCCATCAACACCCACACCTACGTCGGTCGTGTCCAACCCCGCCAATCCACAGTTCTTAGTTTTAACCTTGGAGGACGTGTAACGGAAGTATATTGTAAATTAGGTCAAGAGGTAATGAAGGGCCAACCTCTTATGAAGGTTGATGATACTCAGCAACGCAATAGTTTGCGAGCGGCGAAGGCAACCCTCAAGCAGGCGAAAGATGGTTATCAACGAGTTAAAAAAGTGTATGACAAAGGGGGCGTTCCCCAAGTGAAACTGATAGATATTGAGACCAAACTCCATCAAGCTCAAACGATGGTTGATTTGGCTCAACAGGAGGTGGAGAACACAACCTTACGTGCCGCCAACGACGGGATAGTAAGTGCTATCTATGCGAGCGAGGGACAGATTCTCTTACCCGCTGTACCGGCGGTAGAGGTGATGGAGAATGAACAGATGACCATCGTTATTCCTGTTCCGGAAGTGCAGATATCTCACATCATTGAGAAGGAGAAGGGTATGATTTATATTCCTTCGGTTGATTTATCTTGTATGGGCGAGGTGGTAGAGAAAGACTTAACCTCCTCCTCTCCTGCGCACACCTATAATGTAAAACTGAATATTCTTGATTCGCTCCCGACGCAACTTTTACCGGACATGGTAGCAAAGGTGCAACTGATTAGCGAACAGCAGCGGGGGATTGTCCTTCCTGCAGAATGCATCCAAACCCATAAAAACAGCAAATCCGTCTGGGTTATCGTTGATGGTCAAGCAGAGCGTCGTACGATAAAGACAGGCATGTTTGTCACTCAAGGAGTAATCGTGACCAAAGGGCTTGAAAAAGGGGATATCGTGGTGCGAGATGGTTATCAAAAACTCAGTCAAGGGGCTAAGATTCAAATAGTGGATATACAATGACAAAGCGAAATCATATAGAAGCAGCAATGCGGGGACATAAGATGGTCTTTTTTGTGATGACCGTCCTTTGCCTATTCGGTATATACGCCCTTATAAAAATGAATAAGGACGAGTTTCCGCAGGTGACGATTCGTCAAGCCGTTGTGGTAGCCATCTACCCGGGAGCAACAGCACAAGAGATAGAGCAACAAGTGACGGGACCGTTAGAGGATTGCCTCTTTTCCTATGAGGAGGTGAATAAGAAGTTCACCTATTCCACCACCAAGGACGGTATCGTGTATATCATCACCGAACTCAACCAATCGGTGAAGCGCAAGGATGAGGTTTGGGCAAAGATTCGCTCCGGTTTAGACTTGGTCAAACTCACCAAACTGCCCAAAGGAGTTCTCACTGTCTTGGTGATAGATGACTTTGGTAACACTTCTTCTATGCTCCTTGCCATTGAGAGCGAGGACCATAACCCGCGCGAGTTGAATGATTATGCCAAAACCATCAGTAATTATCTGCGCACCATTCCCGAAATGGGAAAGATTAAGGTCTTGGGCGAACAAACGGAGCAGATTGTGGTCGATATTGACATCAAACAGTTAGCTCGCTATGGCATCGACCATAAGTCGCTCTTTGCTATGTTTGCCACGCAAGGACTCCGAACGGTTAGCGGCACCACCGGTGGCCAAGCAGGACAAGCCCAATTGCATATTGATATCCCTTTAGGTTCGGAATATGAGGTGGGTGAACAGATTGTCTATACCGATCCGGCAACACAAAGTGTGGTCCGGTTGAAGGATATAGCCTCTATCCATCGCGAGTATAAAGCGGAGAGCTATATTGATTATTATGAACAAAAGAAAGCCTCGGCGGTCATGCTTTCGATTGAGATGCAACCGGGGCATAATATCGTCCGGTTTGGAGAAGAGATAGATAAGAAATTAGCCCTTGCTAAAGCCGAACTGCCGGCAGATGTGAAGATGCATCGCGTGACCGACCAACCGAAAGTGGTGAATGACTCGGTAGTATCTTTTCTCAAAGATATTCTTATCAGTATTCTTGTCGTGGTGGCAGTGATGCTCGTTCTTTTCCCACTCAAGACAGCTATTGTAGCCTCCACCGGTGTGCCTATCTGTACGGCCATTACCATCGGTATTATGTATCTCTTTGGCTTGGAACTCAATACCGTCACCTTAGCTGCGTTGATTGTTGTACTGGGAATGATTGTCGATAATTCGGTTATTGTGGTGGATAGTTATTGCAACTCCCTTCAAAAAGGGCATTCGCGTTGGTTTGCCGCTGCCACCGAAGCGAAAGATCTGTATGTCCCCACGCTCATCGCGACCATCAGTATCTTTGGGATGTTCTTCCCGATGAAACTGATTTTAGATGGTCTGATGGGTGAGTTCGTCAAAGACTTCCCTTGGGCGGTGATGTTCGCCTTGATGGCCAGTTTCTTCTATGCTTTTTATGTCACGCCCTATCTTAGTATCCGGTTTATCAAAAGGCAACAACCCGGTGATATCAATTTCTTTGAACGCGCTCAAAACTGGTTCTTTGAGAAGTTAGAGCACGCATATGAGAAAGTGCTGCGCTTTGTCTTTAAGATTCCTGTTACCACCCTTATCGTTGCTTTTGGTTTGATTGTGTTAGGCGGATTCCTCTTCCTTCAGATGAATGTGCAGATGTTGCCCAAGGCCGACCGCAGTTGTTTTGCGGTGGAGATACACTTGCAGGAAGGTCGCTCGATACAGGAATCCGGTGCGGTGGCAGACTCGCTGGCTCGTATCCTTAATGCCGATCCGAGGGTGGTGAATGTAACTTCGTTTGTAGGAATGTCTTCTCCTCGTTTCCACGCTGCGTATGCTCCTCAGATGCCCGCCTCCAACTATGCCCAACTCATCGTTAACACCATTTCGAACACAGCAACAGAAGAAGTGTTGAACGACTATACCGAGTGTTACGAAAACGCCTTCCCGAATGCCTATGTCCGCTTCAAACAGATGGACTATCAGATTTGTAACAACCCCTTTGAAGTGTGTGTGCAAGGACCGGACATAGAGGACTTGGAACCTTACGCCGATTCCATCAAACAGTTTATGATGTCTTGTCCTGAACTGATGTGGGTACATAGTAACTATGATGAGGCACGTCCTGCCATTCGCATTCAACTCAATGCCGACGAGGCTTCGCGATTAGGCGTGAGTCAGACATTTATGTCCCTCTACCTGAGTAACGTCTTCAATGGGCAGACAATAACCACTTTCTATGAGCAGAACAACGCCGTTCCGGTGATGCTGCGCGCGTCGGGAATAGACACGCTGGATTATAAACAACTTGAAGACTTGCTTATTCCTACTATCTACCCGGGTGTGAGTGTGCCTCTGTGCCAGATTGCGACCATTGAACCCGAATGGCACCACGCTTCGATAGGGCATATCAATGGTGTTCCTACCATCACCATCGGGTGCGACTTAAGAGGCAATGCGTCCGAACCATTAGTACAAAAGAAAGTGCAAAAATGGATAGAGAGTCGTGGTATTGACCAACAGGTGACTATCTTTAATGACGGTTTGACCGGCAAGAATAAGATCATTATTCCACAAGCCATCTATAGTATTATCGGTGCCTTGCTGGTGATGTTTTTTGTCCTTCTTTACCATTTTGGCAAACTGTCGATATCCATCTTGACGCTTTCTTCGTGTCTGCTTACGCTCTTTGGCGCTTTCTTAGGAATGCGTATCTTCCGCATGGAAGATTTCTCTATTACGGCAATCTTAGGAATAGTCTCGTTGATTGGTATTATCGTCCGTAATGCCATTATTATGTACGAATATGCCGAAGAACTGCGGCTCAAAGAGCACATGAGCGGTCGCGATGCCGCTTTCCAAGCCGGTATCAGACGAATGCGCCCAATCTTCCTCACCTCTGCCACTACCGCCTTGGGTGTCATCCCTATGATTATTGCGGGTACTAGTTTATGGATGCCTCTCGGTGTCGTCATCTGTTTTGGAACCATCTTTACATTACCCTTAGTGGTTACTATTTTACCCATTGCTTATTGGAAGTTCTATGCAAGAGATTAAAAAACATATTTGCTTACTTTTATCTGTCTGCCCCCTTCTTTTGATGGGGCAAAGTCTGAGCCTCGACTCGTGTCTTCAACTGGCGCGACAAAACAATGCCGAACTTCGTTCTGCTCAACTAGATGTGAAAAAGGCACAAGAAGTGCGCAATCAGGCGCGAACCAAATATTTCCCTCAAGTCAGCGGCATAGCCGGAGGTTATCACGCCTTACAACCTCTATTGGACATCAGTCCCGACAACTTGGCTAACACCCAGGCACGCGATTTTCTCAATAGCCTCTATACCGCTTACGGTGAGGTGTTAGGACTGAATAACACGTTTGCTATGTTCCATTACGGAGCCGTGGCAGGTGTGATGGCTGTTCAACCGGTGTATATGGGCGGTAAGATTGTAACCGGAAACAAACTCGCCCAAGTGGGTGTGGACGCAGCGAGACTGCAAGCACAAATCAAAGAACGTGATATTTTGCTACAGGTTGAGGAGAGTTATTGGTTGGTGGTCAACCTGCAATCTAAACAACAACTCATCCTCTCAACGCAAGCTTTATTGGATACGATTGAGATCAATGTAAAAGAGGCGGTCTTTGCGGGATTAGCCATTAGCAATGACCTGCTCCGCGTCCAACTCAAAAAGAACGAACTTGATGCCCTGCAAGTGCAATTGACCGATGGTATCGACCTCGCTACGCGAGCGTTGGCGCAAAGTATAGGACTGGATAGTATCTCTATCTTGTTCGATTTAGACACTATACACCCTACTCCTCTACCCCTCTACTCCTCTACACCCCTACACCTCCCGGAGACCGACCTGCTGCAAGATGCGGTACGGGCAGCCCAACTCAAACGACGCATGGATCTGGCGGACGGGCTACCGCATGTTATCTTAGGAGGTTCATATAACTATGGCAATGTTATGCGGGTTGAGGGCATTGACTTGCGAGGCAACGGATGGCAGCAAAACGGCTTATTGTTCGCTTCTCTCCAAGTGCCTTTGACCGGTTGGTGGGAGACCTCCCATAAACTCAAAGAAGGGCGTTACGCTATTGAACAAGCGCAGTTGCAACAGAAAGACCTGAACGAGAAACTCGTCTTGCGTCATCAACAGGCTGCGAACGAAGTACATAAATTGAGTTCTCTGTTGATTCAAATGTGTTCGTCAGCCGAATTGGCGCAGCGTAACTATGACTTGGCGCAAGAGAACTATTCCGCAGGACTATGTTCGATTACCGAACTGATGGAAGCGCAAACGCTTTATCAAAAAGCTCAAACCGACCTTATTGATGCTCAGATTCAATACCGCATCGCCCTCCACCGCCTCCAAGTTTTGTAGTATGATTTCTTTTTGATGCTCAAATCTCCTACCGCCTCGCCGGTCGTCACTACACTCTCTTAGCGAATTAGGTTTAATACTTTTCTTTACTTTTGCAAAAAAAACTGCAAATAGATTTGCATATATGGGAAAAAAGTATTACCTTTGCATTCGAAATTAAATTATTAACCCCTAAATTAATACTACTATGGCACAGGTTGAAATTCCCGAGGAGTTCAGCAAACTGACCCTCCAAGTGTACAACAACGATGAAATCGTAGAAAAAGACTTCCGTTTAGACGAACTCTTAGCCGTTTGCACGAAGGCTTACTATGAGCCGTTTATCAATCATTCCAAAGGCGGTGCATTGGTGTTCGTGAAAGGACAAGAAGACCCCTTCATCACGGCCGATGAGGTGACCATCAAGAAGATTATGGGTCGATTGGCACAAAACCCGTATGCCAAGCAGTTCCCACTGATTCAGAAAGGTTCGGCGAACCTGCGTGTGCTCGAAGACGCTTTCCGCGAGACGGGGAAATATATCGTCCTCAAATCCGGAGCAAAACTGCTCGTCAAAGAGTCCCCTTGCAAGAAATAAACGGGGCAAAATTGATAAGTATTTAAGGCAAAATAAAAAAGTTTACTTTTTTTCATATCAAATATTTGGATATTTGCAAAAAAAGCCGTACCTTTGTAGGCTCATTTGCGCAATAGACTAAAAATTAAGATATGAAAAAAGCATTATTGATGATTCTGGATGGTTGGGGAATCGGCAAACAAGAGGCCGCCAATGCCATCTATTCCACGCCCACTCCGCATTGGGACAAGTTGCTGGCTACCTATCCTCATAGCCAACTGCAAGCCAGTGGTGAAAACGTAGGTCTGCCCGACGGACAGATGGGTAATTCCGAGGTAGGTCACCTCAATATCGGTGCCGGCCGCGTAGTCTACCAAGACTTAGTGAAGATTAACCGCTCCTGCCGCGACGGTAGTATCTACCGCAATCCCGAGATTGTGAACGCCTTTGAGACCGTTAAGAACAACGGCAAGAAACTGCACATCATGGGTCTGACTTCCAACGGCGGTGTACACTCCAGCTTAGATCACCTGTTCTATCTCACGGAGATTGCCAAAGAGTATGGCCTGGAAGGACGTACGTTCATCCACTGCTTCATGGATGGTCGCGATACCGACCCTAAGTCGGGTCTCGGGTTTATCGACCAGCTGGAGCAACACCTCCACGATACCTGCGGCGAGATTGCTACCATCCAGGGTAGGTTCTACGCTATGGACCGCGACAAACGTTGGGAGCGTATCAAAGAGGCTTACGACTGCCTTGTCCTCGGGAAAGGTGCTGCCTTTGAATCGATGCACCACGCGGTGGCCAAGAGTTATGAGGACGGCGTGACCGACGAGTTCATCAAACCGATTGTACATACAGTGAACGGCAAACCGCTGGCGACCATCGAGGAGGGCGATACGGTAATCTTCTTTAACTACCGTAACGACCGCGCCAAAGAGATCACCATCGTGCTCACCCAACAGGATATGCCCGAGCAAGGGATGCATACGATTCCGGGTCTCAATTATTTCTGCATGACCCCCTACGACAGTTCGTTCACGGGACTGCATATCCTCTTCCCCAAAGAGAATGTACAAAACACCATGGGCGAAATCGTCTCCAAAGCCGGACTTAAACAACTGCGTATCGCCGAGACAGAGAAGTTTGCTCACGTCACGTTCTTCTTCAGCGGTGGCCGCGAAGCCGAGTTCGAAGGCGAGGACCGCATCCTGATTCCGAGCCCGAAGGTCCCGACCTACGACTTGCAACCTCAGATGTCTGCCCCCGAGGTAACCGAAGCTTTATGCAAAGCCTTGGATACGCAGAAATATGACTATATCACCCTGAACTTCGCCAACGGCGATATGGTGGGTCATACCGGTGTTTATGAAGCTATCCAAAAAGCCGTCGTCACCATCGACGAGTGCGTAGATAAAGTGGTTACTTGCGCTCGCAAGAACGGGTACGAGATTATCATCATCGCCGACCACGGCAATGCCGATCATGCGAAGAATGGGGATGGCACACCTAACACCGCCCATTCGCTCAACCCGGTACCCTTCGTATATATCAGCGACAACCTCAACGCTAAACTGGAGGACGGTATCCTTGCCGACGTGGCACCGAGCTTGTGCCATATCTTAGGCATCGAGCAACCGGCAGAAATGACAGGACATAATTTGATAAAATAGTACAGATATGAAAATCGAACAAACAGAATTGAAAGACCTGAAGGGGGTTATCACATTAACCATTGAACCCGCCGATTATCAGGAGAAAGTAGACAAAGAGTTACGTCAGTATCGCCAAAAAGCCAATGTACCGGGTTTCCGTCCGGGTATGGTGCCCCTTGGCCTCGTAAAGAAAATGTACGGCAAAGCCGTCTTAGCCGAAGTGCTCAATAACACCGTAGGCGAGAGCTTAGGCAAGTATATGGAGGAGAAAAAACTCAATATCTTAGGCGATCCGCTGCCCAATGAGGAACTGACGCCCGAGATGGACCTCGACAACCAAACCACTTTCGTCTTCGCCTTTGACTTCGCCGTAGCACCGGAGTTCAATGCCGCCCTCGACGGAAAGAATAAACTCACGCATTACACCATCACCGTAACCGACGAGATGGTTGACAACCAAGTCAAGAGTTACGCGGAGCGTTTCGGTGAGTATGTGGACGCGGACGCCGTACAAGAAGGGGACGTGATCAAGGGCCTCATGACCGAACAAAAAGAGAACGGTATCGTCAAGGAAAACGCTATCCTCAATCCGCAATATATGCAAGACAAGAAGGAAGCCGCTAAGTTCAAAGACGCTAAGAAAGGCGACATCATCACCTTTAACCCGATGAAAGCTTTCAAGAGCGAAGTGGAGGTATCCTCTATGCTGAACATCAAGAAAGAGGAAGCCAAAGAACTGACATCCGATTTCACGTTCGAGATCCAAGGCATCACCCGTCACCAAGCTGCCCAAATCAACGGGGAACTGTTTGCTAAAGTCTATGGTGAAAACAACGTTAAGGACGAAGCCGACTTCCGCGCTAAGGTGCGTGCCGAGATCGAGGAGAACATGGCCGAAGACAGTAAGTATAAGTTCGGTCTGGACGCGAAAGAGGCTATCCTCAAGAAAGTGGGTAACGTCGCTTTCCCAGAGGACTTCCTGCGTCGCTGGGTAATGGCTACGAACAAAGAGATGAAAGAAGAGGATCTCAATCGCGACTTCCCGAAGATGATTGAGGAACTCAAGTGGCACCTGGCTAAGGACCAACTCATGAAACAATACGAAGTCAAAGTCGAGAAAGAGGATGTGGAAGCCTACGCGAAAGAGGTGGCTAAGATGCAATTTATGCAATACGGCCTGATGCACGTGGACGAGCAATACCTCAATAACTTTGCACAAGAGATGCTCAAGAAAGATGACCAACTGCGCGGCATCGTTGAGCGCGTAGCCGAGAACAAAATCTACGAGGCCCTCAAGAACGTCGTAAAGATCGAGGAGAAACCCATCTCGCACGAGGACTTCGGCAAACTCTTCCAATAATGGATAAACAGCAAAAACGCGATTACCTCTACATGAGGATGGCCAAGACTTGGTCGGAAAACAGTTACTGCGAACGCCGACAAGTGGGTGCGATCTTAGTCAAGA
>CALCGR010000113.1 GCA_937901025.1 uncultured Bacteroidales bacterium | reverse complement strand
TTGTCGGACATCGAGTCTATCTCGTCGAGGTTGATGAGCCCGAACTCCGCGATACGCATGCGCTCGTCCTTATTAAGGTCGCGTACGTTCGCCATCTTCGTCTGATAGGCGCGCAGACACGGCGGCATCAGGTGCTCGAGCCATGTGGTCTTGTAGATGCCCTGGCGCCCGATGAGTACGAGCACCTGCTGGTTGACGACGTCGTCATGGAGCCAACTCGCCACCATCGCTACGAACCACTTGCGGAAACACTGCCTCCAGCATTCCTGCGCTTTCCCTACTCCTCTACTCCTCTCCTCCTCTACTCCCCTCTCTACCACATGCACCTGCCCACTGAGCCAGTCAATGAACGAGGAGTTCCCGGGCGTATATTCGTCGAGGGAGAGTAGCCAGTCGCGCAGGGGATTGATGGCGGGTACTACGTGGCTATTGAGGACGATGCGTATCTCTTTGTCGCTGACGCTGACGCCGGTCTCGTTCGCACAATCCACCGCCAACGTATTGATCCACCGCGTGTCCAGGTCTTGCCACAACCCTACTCCTCTACCCCTCTCCTCCCCTACTCCCATCTCCTCCCCTTTGAGGGGAGGCCGGGAGGGGTCTTTTATTTGCAGTTTCTGCGACAGCAGGTCGTAGCGGAGCCGTCCGGTCTCGACATAGTTCATCCGCACATACTCCTGCGCCGTTGATAGTTTATTAGCACTCATAACTCCCCTCCTCAACTACGCGGGTGATACGATGGCATACGCGGACGGGAATCCGGCACGTAGGACCGAAGACGGTTTTGAGAACAAAGCGGTAATCTTCAAACTCAAGGAGATCGTTGTCCTTGTGCATAGGGCGACAGAAAACCATCTGACGTTTGCCCTTAGATAAAGGAATACGCGTTTCGAGCGTAGGTTGCAGAATGTCGTAGAGGTCTTCCCATTGCTCATCGGTAGCCCGCCGTATGACAAAATAGACGAGGTCGTTGAGATTACATTCGTTCATTACTTGAGCTACCTTAGATAACTCGGACTTTGGCATCGTTGCCATGAAAATGTTTTTAGTCATTGTAGTTCGCCCGTTGAGGAATGGTTTGTGTCTCACCCGGGTTCAACAATGGGGAAAAGAAGGCAAATTCTGTTGTCAAATAAAAATAAAATGACAACAGTCCTAAAAAAGACAGCAATGGAATGGACTAAAAAAAGAATCGGGACTCCTTTATTTACAAAGAGTCCCGATAAAATTCAAAAAAAATGAAAAAAAATGAAATTTGACAACAACGATGACAACGGGAATTATACTTTCTTATTTAAATCCTTGGTCACATGTAGTTGTCCTATCAAGAGTTCATACAAAGCAGAATCAGAAATATCCGGTTGTTTTTCAGCTATCGAACGAGGTTGAGGTATTGGTTTTGTAGTATCTAGCAAATATATACTTAAGTCAATCCTCATCTTTTCTTCTTCTGAGACACGCGATTTATCGGAGCGGATGTTCTCCTTCTTAAATTGCCCTATGCAGATTGAGCGGGCAGAACAATTTTCATGTTTCTTAACAAATGTTTGTTTGAGAATGGTTTGTAACAATTCATAGAGAATTGCCTCATTGGCTCCTGTCCATATTAAATTGCAATCTCGTATTTTCCCTTCGAAGAAATCGTCAAAATCTTCCACTTTTTCTACCTCTTTTATCCAACCCCATTCTACCCATTTACAACGTAATAATTGCAAGCGCAACGGCTTTTGGTCTTTGACGCAAATATAGTCAATGGTGTAAGGCTTAACTTCCGCAACCTTTTTCCCTTTTCTCTGCTTTGGTTGGGTAGTTGGTCGCTGATGTATTGGTTCTTCATCTTTAAGAAATCCGCGAATTAAATCTAAAGTCTCTTCTTTTGATAACCTGACATTGATTGTCTTGCTATTATCATTATGGATGGCATTGCCTTGGTAAACATGAGTTGGCATAATATTAATTTGATAAATTTGTTGATTACTTTTATTATTTATTGTTCTATCTACATTAATAGTAGAAGCAGACTCGCAGAAATCTTCCAGTGTCATTTCTTTTGGAATCGTTAGTGCTCCTATGCCAGACAAGAACTCTACAACACGTTTTTGAATATATCGAACGGGTATGTCTATTTTGTAATGCTTGGTGATATAGTCTACAAGACAATGCCACCAAGTCAAGAAATCGTTTTTTTGCTTTTCAGAGAGGTCCTCGGAAATACCTCGATAAAAAAAATCACAGAAATAGTCATACTCGGCAAATAGCATAAATGAGAACAATGCATCATTAGATTCTGTGAATTGTTTCAGCCTCGGGGAACACTGCAACCAAGATTTATAAGGTAAACTAATCCACTTGAGATATTGTTCGCACAACTCATCTACGGGAATAAATTCTTCAAAATCAAAATTCAAATCCGGTGTACTAAGAATAACTTTTTGATTAGGATGGCTTATTACGAAACGATTGCGTGCTTCCTTTAGAGCCCAATTAAACAAAACAGCACAAAAGCCATAACACAAAGGGTGTTTATCTTCTTCAAAAACATAATAAGTCGCTAATCGCGGGGGATTCTCTTTGCCATCTCGTGTTTGTATTATAATACCAACAAATGTGTATAGAGGTTCGTTTTGATAATGAGAGTCAAATTGCACGATTGTCGGTGTGCCGATAATGCTTTGCGTGGTAATATTAAGTATTTGAGGAGCCATCCGTACTTATATTGACATGTTTACTATGATCATCATGAACTGCTCCTGAAAAATAATTATAGGTATCCCCTTGTGACACTTCTTTAGGTTGCATCCGTTTGATTTTATCTGCAAGGTATTGAAGGAAATATCCTGCCGTTTTGAGGACATCCGGACGGCCATCATACCACTGATCGTGATAAGCTTGGGAGCCCTTGAATTGTTCGAAGCCCAACTCCCGCTCAACAACTACCCTTTCAGTATCAAGAAGATTTAATAAACAATCCAATTCCGTAGGCGGATAGAGACGGTCATTATCTGCTTGCAAGTCATTAAATATTTCAGAAACTCGCATACGAATATATTCATCAAAACATTTGTTGCGGAAAGCAACATCAAAGGAATGAAGCCCAACCAAATCGTTATCTCCTATTTGGTTTGTTTCGTGCAATCGCATGGATTCACCACAGTATAACGCCTTACTAAACTCAATGATATTTTCAGACCATATACGCCCTATAAAATTTTTGACTTGCAAAATAGCCATCGAGAGGTCCGCTCGTTTCTTTTTCTCAGGATGGCGAAGATAGTAGGCATATCCTTCAGTAAAAGCGATAAAATAAGGAACTTCCAATTCTTTTAAAGCTAATAAGTAGATATACTGCTCTAATCGTGGAAGAGGTACATTTGCAATATTATCTTTGACGATGATTTGATTCTGCGTTGACGTCATCAACTTAGCCAGAATCTCATTATAATGAATAAGACTTTCACATTCAAGATAAATACTGGCAACAGTAGCTTCAGGAAGATTGAACTCCTTGAGATACATAACATGGTTCTTGCAAATATCTTGCAATAGGCGAATACGTTCTTGATAGTCTGGTGTTTCTGCAAGGAAAGAATGAAGCACTAACATCGTAGGATAAAACATCTCCATTGAGTCGTCTTGAGATGTGCGATAGGCTTCTTGTAATAATTGATCAGGAGGTAACATTATTCTACTGAAATATTGATGTTTTTACTATTGTCCTCGTGAACTGCTTTTCCATAATAATTATACTCTGGACAGATGTTGATGGTTTGATTGGACTTGTAGTTTATTACTTGTTCCATCACACCATCAGTCGTTTCTTTGTTCCAGCGAGGAGGATATCCGTTCTTTTGAAGCAACATCTTTAGGTCAAAATCCAACTTAGATTTGAGGTTGGTATTATTGAGGAAATCTGCATAAATAGTAGAATTGTCCACTAATTCTTTGATTTTTTTAGATAGTTCCTTACAACGTTCATCGTCATATTCAAATCCCTTCTCATCACGCATTTTGACTAAAATATCATAGAACGCTTTTTCCTCAAAAGAAATACCTAATTTTTCGAAGCTGCGTTTATCTTCTTCTATGTCATTGAGAAGTTGAACTAATTGGTCGCCAAGTTCGGTAACTTTTTGATTTACAATCTGCCCAATCTCGCCAATGGTAGCCGAGGCAACTTCATTGGCAAATGCACGATCATTATATTGGTCAATAATGTCTTGCAGGAGTTTCTCAAAGACTTCGGCTCTGGTGCGATTCGTTTTCCCATAATCTTTTATGTTCTTCCGAAGGAGATTAACGAGGACTTGGAATCGTGTATTTGGTAATTTAGTTTTATCAACTTCCTCTTTGAAAGATTCGCTATAAATATCCTCCGTACCGCCATCTCTATCTAACACAACATCTATACTACTACACCCTATTGCCTCCTTTACCATTTGTTCTACATGGCGATTCATAGATTGTACATTATGTTGCGTTTCGGTCATCTTAGAAAGGAAACCTGCTATACCGATAAGACATTGTGCCCAACGAGACTCTTCATCTGTAATCAAGGGCGTACCATCTTCTTTAAGTGCGTTTTTAACAATATTGTAAGCGGCGCGCAAACGTTTAACATGTCCTAAAAAGAGCGTCTTCAAAGCGGGATTTTCCTTTGTCCCCTTGGTTGATTTGGCTAATATGAACTCCGAAGCCTCTTGCAAGAATTGTAATCGACGTAAAGCAGACTCTTCAAAGAATGGTTGGAAATTCAGCCCTAACATCATACCTTGGAGGATGTGCAACTCGTTCACAAAAATAGAGTAAGAATATTGCTCATCTTGTATTTCTATCATTCCGTTGTTGTATTGCTTCATTGCCTCCTTCATGTTCTCGCGAATACCCAGGTAATCCACAATCAGTCCGCTATCCTTTGACTTATAGCGACGATTAACACGACTAATCGTTTGAATGAGTGTATGTTTAGATAGCGGTTTATCATTATAGAGCACTTTCAAACAAGGCACATCAAATCCCGTAATCCACATATCTACAACCACTGCTATACGGAAGTTTGATTTGTCTTCTTTAAATTCCTCCTCTAAAAACTTACGATGCCCCTCCGTACCAAAGGTATCCCATTCTGCTTTTGAATCCGAATCTTTTTCGCGGGTGCAAACAATGTTAAGGAATGGAACCTTATTCAATTTATCCAATTCGTCAGGTGTGAGTTGTGATTCGTCAACCGCTTTCTTTTCCTCCGCCCATTGCGGACGCAAAGCAAGAAGTTTGGTATATAGATTAAACGCAATATGACGGTCAGAACTAACAATCATTGCTTTTTGTATAATCTCCGGCTGTAACTCACACAGTTGCTCATAATGCTCAATAATATCCTTTGCCATCCGCTCCAAGCGTTCGTCATTGCCTAAGATAACCTTCATCTGGCTCATATCCTCCTTACTCTTATCCACATCTCGTGCAGATGCTCCCTCTTTTTCACATTGACGATAATACTCCTCAACTTTATGTGCTTGTTCGGTATTGAGGAATACACGAGCCAAACGAGCATTATAATGAATAGGAACGGTGATTTGGTCATTCTTCGCTTGTTCCATTGTGTAACTATCAACCACACCGCCAAAGACTTGTATTGTCTCTTGTATGGGAGTACCTGTAAAGCCAACGAAGGTGGCACAAGGTAACGAATCGTGTAATTGTTTAGCAAAAGTCTCAGTAAAGAACACTCCGACTTGGTCCGCCTTATCACCCGCAGTCCTAATGTGTATGTTTCCGCCCAAATTTACCTGTGAACGGTGCGCCTCATCAGATAAGCAGATGATATTGGGACGTTCAGAGAGAAGTCCATCACCCTCCGTAAATTTCTGAATGGTGGTAACATAAAGCCCACCTCCTTGATTTGATCTTAATTCGGTACGGAGTTTTTTTCTGCTTTCAAAAACTTTTATGTTCTTATCCTCTAAAAAAGTCGTAGCATGACAGAATAGTTTTCCACTTTGGTCTTCCAAGTCCGAACGATCCACAATAATGATAATCGTGGGATTATCCATGCGTTCTGCAAAGTGGCACATCAATTGTCTTGCTAAGAAGAGCATTGTGTGGGTCTTACCACAGCCGGTAGCACCAAAGTAGGTACCTCCTTGTCCATTACCGCCCGCTGAATGTAGTGCCTTAAAGATACTATCACAAAGCATTTGGGTCGCAAAGAATTGAGGATAGCGACAAACAATCTCTATCTCCTTTTCTGCTTGCTCTATGTCGGCAAAATAGACAAAATGGTGCAATATCTCCAGAATACGAGTAGGCGATAGCGCACCTTGTATAAGAGTGAGCATTTCATCTATACCTAATCTTCCATTTGGGTCTGTATTCTCCACCTTTTTCCACGCATAGAAATATTCTTCGGGTGTAAACTGGCTACCCATACGAGTATTTGAGCCATCGCTAATCACTGCCAAAGCAGTATATTTCATCAAAGAAGGTATGTCTCGTCGATAGCGAATACATATTTGTTCCCAAGCATTAGATATTGTTGCTTCGGGGTCGGTAGGATTCTTAAGTTCAATGATACAGACTGGTATGCCGTTGATAAGGAGAACAATATCCGGACGGCGGTTTTCTTCTCCTTCCAACATCTCGTATTGGTTGACGCAGCGGAAGATGTTCGTAATTGTCACATCTTCTGCGTCAAAGTCTATGTATTTGACTTTGAATGGATCACCACCATGTACGGGCTGATAGTCATAACCATCGTGGCATACAAGTTGATGTACTGCGCGAGCCGTAAGATAATCGTTTGCCTCCATAGTATTGCGAAGATACGCAATGATACGTTCATAATCCTCATCACAAAGATTATGCTCTGCACCATAGTTATCACTAAGGTACTTGCGCAGGTCTCGCTCGTATAATGCCTGTGTGATAAGACGATCTTGGAGATACGAACCCGGATCATATATCCATCCCTGCTCATAGAGTTGTTCAACAAAAACTTCTTCGTACTCACTCTCGTGGAAACGTACATTTGCTCCTGCCATAGTGATTAGGATTTAGAGGTTTGTATAATATGTTGCATCAACGCAG
This sequence comes from uncultured Bacteroidales bacterium, assembly GCA_937901025.1. Lineage (GTDB taxonomy): Bacteria > Bacteroidota > Bacteroidia > Bacteroidales > Paludibacteraceae > Colicola. The sequence goes on along the minus strand of CALCGR010000113.1, from coordinate 4,034 downwards.
GACAAATCTCTCGACTGAGTTTGTCTGCTTCCTCTGCAATACGCTTTGCATTTTCAGCGCAGCGGTAGATATCTGCTATTGCTCGCTGTGCTTCAATACTTGGAATAGGAATCTTCACCTGCTCCATTTCTTCAAAACTAAAGAATTCATGCGCACTACCGCGAGATTTGAATCGTGCATACCTATCAAACTCTGGGCGTTTAAACCATAATAGTAAGAAATGCGGATTTAGCGTCTCCTCATCAATAATTTTGAACACCTGATAGGACGAAGACACTGTACAATCCTCTCCTTCACGATAAGCAATAGATATTTTATCGCTATTTCGAGTGGTGGCCCTATTGTATGCAAAATAGCCTTTGCGCACAATTTTGTCAGACTGCGAATCTGCCGCCACCTGAACAGGGGTTTGAAAGTATTTTTTATTATTTATGCCCTGAGAGAGTTTAATCTTTAGGTCTGTATTCCTCTCATCCACAGGTTCGATAAATTGACCTATGCGAGTTGGAATATAGCGTTTCTTAAGGTCTTCCATATAACTACGGCAAAGTTGCATCAGCGGCTCCACCAATTGTTCGTTATCCTCTTTCATTTTACGCAGTCCTTGCCATGCATCAACCACAATCTTTTGTTGCTCAATATCCGGTTTCCCATCTTTAAAAGGAACAGGGATTCGGACATCCATTAATCTTGACCAATCAAGATTGGCGCGAACACTTGAGTCGCTAATAAACCAACCATATCTGTCCATCTCTGCGCGATAAAAATACATAAAGATATATGCAGGGAGAACATCTTTGTCTTCGTTAATGCTAAACGTAGTATATGCTGGAGAAATAAGAAAAGGCTTATTGTCGATACTATAAGCGATACGAATACATTCATCGCGCCCAGTCTGCATGCCACTAAATGCAAAATTGGAAGGATAGACAACTTTGTATTTACTCAAATCCACATTGGTAAGATTAGCGACTGTAGGCATAAAACTCTTTTGTGCATTAAGTCCCATAACAGGCAAAGTAAGTCCTTCGTTATTCTTTTTGTCAGAAGGAACAACGAACTCTCCCAATCTTATCCATTTGATTTCACTTTTTGCCATATCCTAAAGCTTTGAAAGCGTTAATGAGAGCGGTTTCATTGGAACGCTGGTCTTCGAGCAGATTCTCCATAGCCGTTGTAGCATTGGTGAGAGCCGTACGATAGTCCATCTCTAAATCTCTATCCACAAAGCGGATATATCGACTAGGCGTTAAACTCCAGTTATTAGCCTCCAATTCCTTGCGATTAGCCGAATGATAGAGTTCCGGTTGGTCATAATCGCAGCCTTGGGGGTCTGTTTGCCAACCATGATAGATAGCGCAAATATCTTTGATTTGTTCCTCTGTAAATACAACAAATGTCTTCTTGGATTTATCCGTCTTAATTGTGGAGTTATTCTGATTCCAACGACGTAAATCAACAAAAAGTATCTCTTGCCTTCTACTACGCAACTTACGACCATGCCAAGGACCTCCTCCCTTGTTTTGATTCAAAATCCATAAAGTCACACTGGTATCAGTGCTATAGAACATTTCACGAGGTAATACGATAATTGCCTCTACCTTATCATTTAATATCAGTTGCTTTCTTATCTCTAAAGTGTCTTCATCTTCAAGAGCTCCATTGCCCAATAAGAACCCTGCCACACCTTTCGTCTGATTGAGGTGATAGAGCATGTGCAAAATCCAAGCATAGTTAGCATTACTAACAGGCGGAACACCATAACCGCTCCAACGGGGGTCTTTGGTGAGTTTATTCGGTTCTCGCCAATCACTGAGATTGAAGGGCGGATTAGCCATAATATAATCAGCACGAAGGTCGGAATGCTTGTCATTAGTAAATGACGAGGCATTACTATCTCCCAAATGATAACTGATACCACGTGCGGCCAAATTCATCTTAGCCAATCGGTATGTGTCAGGGTCAGACTCTTGCCCATAGACATTAGCATTACGACGCATGCCACCATGAGCCTCTATCAATCGTACACTCTGCACAAACATACCACCGGAACCACAGCAAGGGTCATAAATAGTACCATCAAAAGGTTCAATCAAACTGGCAATCAGTTCAACAATAGACTGCGGGGTATAAAACTCTCCATCCTCTTTTGTAGCATTAACAGCAAACTGTTGGAGGAAATACTCATATACTCGTCCTATCAAGTCAATGTCCTTAAACTTTTCGGGGTCTATCTTGGTAACATCATCCATCACGCCTTTTAACACAGGAGGATCCAAACGCGCATTGACAAATAGATTGGAAGGAAGTGCATTCTTTAAATTCTTCTCATTGCGCATAAGTTCGGCAATACCATTATCTAATTTTAATGCACGGTCTGCGGCTGGGAGTTTGGTTAAGCAATCCCAATTGTAGGAGTCCTGAAGAAAGAAAACGCCATCTTGATGATAAGAAGACTCATCATTGAGCATAGATTCTACGAATGTGAGATCATCTTTTGTAAGTTGTTCTTCTGTTTTACCAAGTCCGGAAATAACCTGTGAACGTATTTTTTTACGTTGTTCTTTGAAACGAGAATTGATAAAACGCAAGAATACCAACGTAAGTAACATATCGCGCTTCGTTGTCATATTTGCATTACCACGTAACTTGTTGCGGCACTCAAAAAGAATGTCTTCCAATCTTTGTTGTTTTTCAGCTTTCTGTTTTGCCATAATATTATTTATTTCCTTATTTTTTCTTTTCTTTCTTCGCCCCAAGGGCACGATTGTTACGATTCTTCAATTCTTCACCACTTCCCAGTGACCGGTCTTATCAGAACCCACTCGATGAATAAGACCCAAGTCACGCATAAAATATAATTCTCGTTTGATGGTCTTCTCTGCGACTTGAAGTGCTGTTGCCAAATTAGCCACATTTACCGTGCCACTTACTGGGACATTTACCGGGACATTCTCTTCTTGCTCGGTGGCAAAACGTCAAGCTTATCATTGAGACACAGTTTGTATTCAACATTTTGATCTTCCTTCTTCATAGTTTAAATATATCTTGCTTGCATTTCGGTGATTATCTTCTTTATCTCGTCTCTTACCGATTGGGGAGCGACTACCTCTACATCCTTTCGTAACCTTGGAGAGAAGTGTATTCTCGCTTTGCGGTCGAAAATCGACTGCAAAGATACGGAAAAAAATCCATATACGCAAATCTATTTGCATTTTGCAAGCAATTCTTAATTTTTTTAAATTTCCGCTGCAAAGGTACAACAACCAACTGCCAACTTTAGGCAGTAGGTGGGGAAATTGCACAAAAAAAGCCGGTGGGCAACCGGCTTTTTTAAGATATATGGGATGAGCAAATTATATTTCCCAATGCTCGAGGGTTTGGGTGAGGGTGTCAAAAGTTGTAGCCTTTGAGGCGGAACGGATATCGGCAATCTGCTTATTCACCGCTTCGTTATACGTCTCTGCCTCTACATCACGAATAACCCCTAACGCAATCGGCAACTCAGGTACCTCTTCCGCGTTTCGTACATCCGTGAACTTCTCTTGTCCCATGAGGGCAAGCATACGATGCAAGGTGGGGTCTTCCATCTTTGCGTCGTGGACGAGCACGCGCGGATCATCCGCCGGAACAACGATGAGTTGCGGAATGACACTCTTTGAGTAATCCAGCGCCAGACCCTTATCGTTGTTAGCGCCGAAAATCATCTTTTCCCCATGCTTAAGCACAATACTGCGCTCGGCACGTGTCTCCCGGTCGGCAATCCAACTATGAGTACCATTATTGAAGATGACGCAGTTGACAAGGCACTCAATCACGCTGGCGCCTTTATGCTTATTGGCCTCGACCATACAGTCAACGGTAGTGGGCATATCCACGTCCAATGTGCGGGCAAAGAAAGTGCCCCGGGCCCCGAGTACCAATTCGGCCGGGATAAACGGACGCTCTACCGTTCCGAAAGGAGAAGATTTAGAGACGAATCCTTTCGGTGAAGTCGGGGAATATTGGCCCTTCGTCAAACCATAAATACGGTT
>CALCGR010000112.1 GCA_937901025.1 uncultured Bacteroidales bacterium | reverse complement strand
CACACGTAGTAAAGCGAGTACCCTAATGTAGCGGCAATAAACGAAGAATAAGTCAACCACTTATAGCGCTTGTCTATCTGCTCCGGTGTCCCTTCAAAGGGAGCCGAAGCCGGTGATTTTTTTAAAAATTCGAGCATAATTATTCACGCCCGCCAAGCAGGTTATAATTGACACCTTTTACATTGATTAAGATACGGCCATTGTGCAACATCTTCGTATATTGTGGTTGCGCAGCGGAGGCCTGAATATCCTTCAGCCCAACGACGACGGGTTCTCCTTCCGTACCATATTCGATAGCACCCGGAACAGACTTTTTGACCACGGACTGTGGGTCAAAAGGTGCGCGATAGGCTCCTAATTGATCGACTTCAAGAGTTCCGGTCAGTCCCCCTTCGTTCATGATATCCGAGCCCACATACGAAGCTTTGAGCATAGCTTCGGTGATGATTTGGATATTCTTGGACGCATATTGTGTTTTGAGAGGGGCGATAGAGATAACATCTTTATTAGGTCCAAAAGCTATGAGCGCAGGTTGATAGGTGGTGGTAGCGGTACCGCCTAAGAAAGAGACCAATTCGCTACAAGCCGTTGTCCAGTCAGAAGCAGCAACATCCGTTAATCCTTTGCGATAATTCATGTTGGATGAGCAAGAGAAGATGTTATTATGTCCCGACTTGACAGCGAGTGAATCGACCAAGGATATATCCCCACGACGAGGACAAGAGGAATAGTTCCCGGCAATGATATTATTGGTCAGAGAGAGGTTTCCTGACATCACATAGATAGCACCACCCACAAAATCAGAGGCATTGGCACCATTCTTCAAGCAAGAGGTGTAGTTTCCCACCACCGTGGACTGCATAAGAGTGAGTTGTCCCATTGTTCCTGATTGCAAGAAGATTGCCGAGCCTCCGGTCTCTTTATTGGTCAACGAGGATTTGGTATCGATCTTATTGCTTGCGAAAGTGGAGTTGACAATGCGAACGTCAGCATCTGACGTAGGTGCTACAAGGGCAAGAGATCCTTGCGTTTTGTTTATATTCCCAATAAAGGAAGTGGCATAGATATAAATCTTTCCGGTGTTAGTGGCATAGATAGCAGCGCCTTTAGCGGCTTGGTTATCTTGGAATAAACAATTACGCACCACTAAGTCTCGGTCATTCATCATAAAAACACAGCCCATTTTCTTATTCATAAGATTATGCCGAAACATGCAATGGTCAAGGATAAGATCTGCCTGGTTATTACAAATCAGTCCACGTCCTTCAGAGGTACAATTCTCGATAACACAATCGGTCATTTTGAGGTAGATTCCGCTACCAGATAAAATTCCTCCATCGGGAGAGAGAAGAGGAACAGAGACATTCTTAAATTGAACATTACTGATATCTAAGGTAATAAAATCGGCAAAATAGAAGAGGTTAGTTTGACCTGTGATAGTGCAGTTTGCCCCCTTGATAACGCATGTAGCTAATACTTCGAGCGGTTCGGTTCCGAAATCATAGTCACCTTCGATAATGATTGTATCGTTAGGTTGAATGGATTTAGCCACTTGTCGGAGTTCGTCAAGAGTAGTGACGCGGTGCGTCTTCTCTCGGTCGGTTGGCAACAGCGTGACGGTGCATACCGTAGGCAGGTGATCCGAGGGCAGAAGAGAACGACCAATAGTAGAAGATGATGTATAGTAATCTTCCACTTCGATGTTATAGACATAGATAAAGTCAATAAGTTTGCTTGCTCCATTAGGCTTCATGCCGGAAGAGAATGTGTAATAGGAGCCGCGAGGTTCGACCTTACAAATCTGTCGAGCATTCGCAAAATACGTACCATAGTTAGCATGAGGGTCATGGTCGTTGGGTTCGCAGTTCATATCTCCTGCCACGACACAGGGGAGGTCTCCGGCTATTTGACGGAGTTGTTCAACATTGACACGAGCCCCTTCTCGGATAGAGACGGGTTTGAGGTCAAGGTGGGTAGCTCCAAACACAAAAATCTCACCCGACTGTTTATCTTTGAGTTTTGCCCAAACGGTCATACGGATGTATTGAGCATCCCAAGAAGGTTTAGAAGGCTTCGTAGAAGGGTCAGGAGCGAGCCAGAAAGTACCACTTTCTAAGCATTCATATTTGGCTGTACGGTAGAGCAGTTCCGCACCGCCGGCGACACCGCTTGAAAGGAGGGTATACGTGGAGCCCAATTTTTCGATTATATAATCATGTTGTACTGTTGCCACTTCTTGAAGGGAGACTACATCATAAGCCATTGTATCTCGAATCATCTTGATAACGGCATCCCGCCGTGCAGACCAAAGTTGATCGCCTGTATCCGTACTGGAACCCGAAGTGCGGATATTATAAGTTCCGATACGATGGGTGCTCTTTTCAACATCAGCGGCCATCATGGTGGCACTTACGGCACAAAAGGTTAATAGTAAAAGAATTATTTTTCTCATAGTCATGATGTTTACGCGTTACCGCAGATAGGGAATAACCAACTGTTCCATTATATCATATGCTTCCTTATACGGATGCACGCCATCCTTACTCAGTTCGTCGCGCATACCGCCATCCTCAGCGCGCATGACCGAATTATAATCGACAAAGGGATAGCCTTGTTCCTCGGCGTATATCTTGAGTTGTTTATTCAGGGTATCAATGCGCTCAGCTACTCCGGAGATATCGTGGTTCCAATTAAACGCACGATGGGGCAAGATAGAGCAGAGGATAGGTTGGATATGATGCAAGATGGCCAATTCGCACATAGAACGGATGTTCGCCATAAAATGTTCGTCGGAGATGGGCCCCATATTACAAGCCACATCGTTGGTTCCGATGAGCAGGAACACTTTTTCAGGATGAAGATCAATTACGTCGGATTGGAAACGTGCGAGCATCTGGTAAGAGGTCTGTCCGCTGATACCGCGAGCGGCACATTGATATTTCTCAAAGAACTCAGGACGCCATTTACCCCAATTATCAGTAATGCTATTACCCATAAAGACGGCTTTAACGGGGATATGGTTGGCAATGAGGCTATCATTTTTTTGCTCATAACGGTAATATTTAGCCCAATCATTGGCACGCTCCTCACGACGAATATCTTCACGATAGATGCGCACGATTTCGGAATTTTTTTTATCTCCCAATTGAGCATATACGAATTGCGTGATTGCGGCGAAGACCAAATCTCGTTTGGGGAACTCGCGTTTAAAACCCCATCCGTGTTCACCCGCGGGCACAAGAACCAATTCTACCTCTACTTGATGATCGCGCAGAGCTTGATACATACGGATACTATTCTCCACAGGCACGCTCTTATCATCCTCACAAGCAACGATAAGACAAGGACTTGTCTTTGTTGTTACTTGTTGATCGAGAGACCATGCTTTGTATTGTTTGCGCGAGGGATGTTTACCTAAGAGTTGACGGAAAGTACCCTCATGCCAAATTTTCGGGTCGCTGCTGATGACGGGATAGACTAAGATTCCGTAGTCGGGGCGCGCCTTAGCAGAGGTATATTTGGTGCAAAGCGAAGCAGCGAGATGTCCACCGGCGGAGAAACCGATGACGCCTATTTGTTGTGGATTGAGGTTCCACGCTTCAGCGCTATCGCGCAGCATTTCCATCGCCCGACAAGCGTCTGCAAGGGGGATGCTTTCATGACCATTGGGTAACCGATATTTGAGTACGGCTACAGCGACACCTCGCGGATTGAAAAATTTTGCCACATCAATGCCTTCGTTACCAGAAGATACATATTTGTATCCTCCACCCGGAATAGTGAGAATGACAGGAACAATCCCGCGCACGTTCGTCGGGAGAAAAAGGTCTATACGGGGCGTTGCAATCTGATAAATCTTTGTTTCGTTTTTTACAAATTCATCCTTAGGCGCAAAGCCATTACTCTCCATCGGAGTAGAGGTATAGAGGTTTACTACACGCGATGGTTCGATACCCCATAATAAGGAGACTTGAAGAAGAAAGGAGAATAGAATAATGTTTTTCATTGTTACTTATTTGTTTTGATAAATGTATGTTTCTTGAGATAATTGATAAGAAAAGCTGGTCTGTCAGTTTGGATGATATGTACCCCTAAATTATGGATGAGATAACCATAGTGGTCATCGGGCGATTCCAGATACGCCTTATCATCCTCGTGCCCTCCGCATTGAGTATCCCACAATGTGTTGACCCAAATCAGACTCTTACCCTTCGCCATAAGAAAGGCCTGCTTGACATATTGGTCATCGTTTCTAAAACAGAGTTCAAATGCGCAAGGTCGTGATTCAAGGTGCTCTGCAAAGCGCTGTAGTGCCTCTGCATCGTTCATATCAATGATAGGCATGTAAATAACATCATCAAGGTATCGACCATAGTGTTCGCGCACCTCGGCGGCGGATTTTCGTCCTTTCATAATGATTTGGCGAGTAGTACCGGTTTCTTCTAAGATAGGAACAACTTTATCAAAGTATCGGTCGGCTTTATCGAGGTTGATAAGTACGCGACCTTTGCACAACAGAAGTGCTTCACGCAATGTGGGAATAGGATGGTTAGTGCGGATATTCACACCATTCCTCAACTTAAAATGGCGAATACTATCAAGGGTTAGTTCGTCAACACGTCCCTTACCCGTCGTGGTGCGATTCAATGTCTCGTCATGCATAAGGATGAGTTCCCCATCAGCAGTCATTTGCAAGTCGAGTTCAACAATATCCACCCCTATTTGTATAGCCGACTCAATAGCGGCTAAGGAGTTCTCGGGGAACCCTCGCCAATCGGCACGATGGGAGACAACTAAGACGCGTTTGAGATTGGGATTAAGCAGGTCTTGACGAATCTGTTCACTACGTGAACGTTTAGACAACGTGCAGGAAAAGGAAACAAGAAGGATGAGAAAATAAAGAATCTTTTTCATATTGAGCTTGTTATTTTATTTCGTCATACTTAGGATTTACATCCATTTGGAAGTCCACATAAACAGGGAAGTGGTCGGATGGGGCTACAGAGCGTCCATAATCGGTGGTGACCACTTGGCGGTTAAAGGGAGTCATATTAAGGTAGAACAGATAATCTATTTCCAAACCGGAGAAGTCCGGATCGGATGTTGTTTTCCAACGTTGATAGGTTGGGAAATGGGAATCGGATGAGTCTAAGAAATATTGCGAATAGATGTGATAGATGGACGGCTTATCGTATTGATCGTGATTAAGGTCACCTACGAGGACAACCGGAGTATGGTTTGCCGCTAACGGGGCCAACGTCTCGCCTATCAACTGCGCTTGTTTCTCACCTACTTCAAGCGGATCATAATCGGTATGAGCACAACAGAAGTAGAACTGTTGTTTTGTCTGTTTGTCTTGCATGTGTGCCACAATGCAGCGACGATAGAAAGTGCTCCCCCACCCTTTGGATGCGACCTCAGGAGTCTCGCTTAGCCAGAAGGCATGGTGGTCTAAGCAGTCATATTTGTCCGTGAGATAGAAGATGCAGTTGTAACTGTATTTCTTATCCTCTCTTTCGTAAGCAATGCAAGTATATTGAGGCAGTCCGTCCTTAAGGTCTTGCAGTTGGCTTTTGCCCGTGATGGAGTCTTTATTATTGCCGGTAATTTCCTGCATACCCACGATGTCGAGGTGATTATCGAGAACGTTTTGGATAACATACTTACGTCTATTTCCCCAGAACTTCTCTCCTACATCGCCATTTTTCTTATTGACATAGCGCACATTATAGGTGGCAAGGCGATGAGTATGCAACCACTTGGCACGAACATCTACCCAACGATAGTAGTATGTCTCAACGGCTTTCAATCCGTGAATATGACATTCTTTCTCATTATATAATGCTTTGACGAGGACATCTGCTTTTTTATTTTTATAGAAAATCAGTTGTACATTAGCCGCCATCGGAACCATAACATCGCCGGGCCATTGGGTCAGAATATCATCATATTCTAGTTCGTCTCCTACGCCCTCCAATTCCATTGCACTAACGATAGCTAACAATGGATCATCGTGTCCGAAGCGTAAGTCTGCAGCACAACCGCCATGGGCAATAACAGAATCTGCCTTATTGATGATATCATTCAGTCCTAATTGGGCATACGGACGGCGTAATTTACCATAGGGTGAATTGCAGAAATTGATGTAAAAATGATAGGTGTTTTTAGCATCGTAATACGCAACTTGCTCCTTGGTAAGAAAATCGTATATATCACACGACAACCCAAAGCACGGAGCATAGATGCAGGTTTGATAAACCGCTTCCGTCCATTTATCATATTGAACGGGATAGGCTTGCAGAAGCGAATCAATAATCGGTGGTGTAGTTTGGTAGGTGAGATTGAGCAATCCTCTACAATTGATATATTCCTGAAAACGTTCCCCACAATCAAACGTATACTGGATAGTCGGAAATTGTGATGTCAGCGCATTCGTAAATGCGTTCATAGACATAATACAACGGGGCACCATACTACAGATAGCACGTACGATAGGATTACCTTTGAACACCTTAGGATAGCGTTTAGCCATACGTTCGGCCAACTGGCGATGTTGGTCTTGTCCCACTGGAGTTAAACGACGATTCATATTCCCGTATTGAGCATATACCCGTTTGGTAAGCGAGAGAAGAGAATCCTGTTGAGCGTTCAACGGCTGTTGCTGACTGAGTGTCGTGAGCGAATCGATGATATAGGGATAATACTTATAACCCATATCTGCTCGAGCCCCATGACGACCATAATGACTAATATAAAAAGGCCGATAACCTTTTGGGGCCGGCGTGTCATACGTAGGCGTAAAATCATAACAATGAGCGTTTACGCCAACGGCTAATATGATAGCAAAAAAGATATTCATAGAATGAAGAGTTGATTGGCTAGTGCCTATTGGATGACAAGGTCGGGATAACCGGAACGACGGAGAGTTAGTTTAGTCCATCCGGTAGGCAAATTTCCTTTATGGACTTGAACTAGTCCTTTATCTGTAATATCTAAGCCGGCAAAACCGAATAATAGCGATTGCAGGGAACCTCCCGCACCCGTGATAAAGTAAGGGTTTGTTCCCCCATTGAATTCGGCTATCACACGGAAAGGAGGATTGAGATTGGGCAAATACGAGTCGCGAAAATAGTATAGCGCTTTATCATAATCGCCTAAACGACTATATAAAGTAGCATAAATAGATTTAGACATCGCGGGAGTTTGTTTCTCAGGTACCTTTTCGATATAATATTCTAGATTGAGACGAATCAAATTAGGGTCGGTCACTTCATGAAGAGGAAAGGCTAAAAGAGAGACATCGGCTTGTTTGATTACCTCACCATGGTAGGTAGCATTCTCGGCAATAACACCATTATCAAGATAATGGTAGTGAAGTGCTTTCCGGGTTTGTGCCCATTCGGGTTTAGCTTTCTTGCCTAATACTTTCGCAGCGCGTGCAGCATAATCAAGGTTGGTCCGAGCAACACCGATAGTATACGCATTATCGTCTATCTGTTTGCCGCCATCGGCATTGCAAGACCACTCGTCTGCACCAATAACATTGATAATATGCGCATTACCGCTTTCATCCCAATCCACGCGGGACGTCCAGAAATCGGCGGTCAAAGAAAGGATAGGCCAGCCCTTCTCCATGAGCCAATCTTTATCTCGGGTCAATTGGTAATATTGCCAGCAAGCGATAGCGACATCCCCGGAGATATGGTTTTCGGCATGCGGATACATATTATGCGGAGCCGTCTCTTCATTGCCATCAGCCCCACTTTGCCACGGGAACATAGCTCCATTGAACCCCATCATATAGGCTTTCCGTTGCGCTTGTGGTAATCGTTGATAGCGATATTCCAACATCTCCTTGGCAATCGAAGGGTGTAATACGAGTATGGCTGGGAACATCCACGTTTCCGAATCCCAGAAGGAATGGCCGCAATAGCCCAATCCGCTCAATCCCATCGGGGAGCAGTTGAGCCCGCTACCTTCGCGATTGAAGGCATAAAGATGGTAGAGCATTGAGTGAATATCTTGTTGTGCTTGGGCATCACCTTCAACTAGGATATCACTTTGCCAAAGGTTATTCCAGGCTTGTTGATGCCTATATAACAAACGTTCATATCCCTCTGCCAGTTGGAAAACCGTGAGCCGCTGTGCTTCGTTGCGCACATCCGGTACCACATTGGAACCAATGATGTTCCCCACCAACGCAAAGTGGAAAGTTTGTCCCGGATTCAGGGATTGATCAAACTCCATGGATTGAGCATTTAAACTTTGATTGTTGCGATGGCGCACCTCCGTTGCTAGTCTTAAGTTTGGGTTATCCGGGAAAAGGAAAGAAGTAGTAGCCGCCAAACGATACCGCTCCGTAGGACTATTCGCCATAGTGGTCATCAAAGCATAATGTGGCCAGCCTTGATGGTTATGTGGATTAGACTTATTGTCAATATGGGAAAATAAGGTTTCCGGATGCAATAGGTTTTCTGGAACATTGTGGATATTAGTAACCCGCAATTGACAAGATTGCATAGGGGTGATGAGTACATCAGTCATAAACCCAAAGGGCGTTTGGTAGAGAGCGCGAATAGTATAGCAGACATGTATCTTGTCTTGATATTCAAATTCGCCGGTAAAACTGCCATCTTTAAAACAAAACGATTGATGATAGTTGGTTATATTACGATGAGTGCAACGGTCACCATCCACTTTAAGTTCAAGAGCAAGAGGGTTAATATTCGGGAAGAAACTAGGAATGCCACTATTACCACAAGCGTCATATAATCCACCCACCACTACTTTGTCCACCTCTAAGGGGTTTCGGGAAGACAAAATACCTATCTGCCCATTGGCAGATGTGATTCCATAATAGTCACCTCGCAAAGGATTATCAACCATGATTGTCCACGGATCTATTTCTTCAGATTGTTGTGCCGCTGTATAAGGTACAATTATAAGGCTCAGTATAAGCCAACCCACAAAAAAGAAGGATGAGCGATATTGTTTCATTCTGTTTTTATTGAATAAGCGTTCCTAATAAAGTATATTTTCGATTATCCTTTGCAATAATTACTTGATTGTTAATAAGTTGTTTCATCGGACGACTCATATTACTTTCCTCTATAGGAAAAAGATCCAAGGGAGCGAGACATTCCAAGGCGCCTATACACGATTTGGTGTCGCGCGGCTGACCTGCTGCATCCTCTTCAAGCACGCCACCAACAGAACCATCTTCATTCAAATCAATAGCGAACAAAGACTCGCACAGGCGCTGTGTTTTTCCCAAACATTTAAAGTTGAAAGTCCCTAAATATGTATTGGTCAACTCATAACGATTATCCTCCGTAACCTGAGGAGTGAACACGCCTCCCGCCAAGGAGCCTCGGATAGAAGACGCAATGTTGGATTTCCATCCGTTCACTTTCGGATCATCAGAATAAAGATTGTTAACATTAGAAACAATTTTCGTATTGGTTTCATCTATGATTAAGTCTGCATACTTCAACTCAGCCTCTTTGACAAATAAGGGATTAGCCATCATCAAATTGCCCATAAGGCTAACTTGGGCACCCAAGACCGTAACGGCTCCCCCTCGAAAATTCGTAGCATCAGCAGAAGAAAAAGAGGACGTATTGTTAATCATTGTGCAAAATCCCATATTCAACACATTGCCGGTAGGTATGGGTGTTTTAATATAAACAGCCGCACCTCCACACTTCTTCACTTGGGCTGCCAAACCGCTCTTGGCATTTAGCGAATTGTTCAAAAAGACGCAATGAAAAACGTTGGAAGCAATGCCTTGAGTGATGGGGGCAAAAGACAGGGTCCCCTGCTGCGTGGCGGTATTTCCGATAAAATTAGACGTGGACACCAATGCCGTCTTATAATTGGCTAAGTTGATTGCGGCACCGGAAGTGGCAGAATTGTCAATGAACTCAGAATGGCTAATCTTGATATTCTGAGAATCATCTAAATAGATTCCGCCTCCTTTGGATGCCTTACAGTTTATGAAAGAATTATGACGACAAACAGCATCACCATATACTTGTGCATAGACAGCCCCTCCCACAGAGGCACTGTCTGACGAGAACGAGCAGCTATCTATTTCCAACAACTCCGTTCGTGCATAGATAGCACCACCCAGACCTTTGGAAACACAATTATTAAACGTGCAGTTTTTCATCTTGAGCGAGAAACCTTTAATCATAACCGCACTACCACCTTCTAAGTTCGTAGAAAGGGAATGATTGTTGATGGCAATATTTAACAATTCAAGAGCACAGTAATGGGGCACACTAATCACAGGCGCGTCTTGGTTGCCGTTTAGCACAATAGACGTTTTGTCGGGTTGACCAATGAGGCAAACGGAGCGAGAGAGTACTAACGGCTTGGATAATGTCAGGACATCCGTTTCAATAAGAATCGTATCTCCAATAGCGGCTGTATCCAAAGCGGCATTTAAAGAGGCCTCATCTTTAACGGGGTGTGTATGTCTTATTTGTGCAAAAGGCAGCATGCGATAGCGCACCAATACCGGTAAGTGGTCGGAGGGCATGACAGAACGCCCGTAATGTTCGGTGATAGGATGGTAACTCAATGCTTCCATACCGCGATAGAACTGGTGGTCATATTCGGAAGTGCCGGACATGCCTTCATAAACGATGTTCCAATGAAAATTATTCGTGAAATCTACATTAGGACCATCTTCCGGTAATGCTCGCCTAATAGGAGCCGTCACCCTGGCCTCTTCAAACAAAGAGGCATAGGCGCGATACGATAACTCATGAGAACCTCTATCCATATTGAAGTCCCCCACAAGTACCGTGGGTAAATTGCCAATCAGCGGAGGCAACTCTGTTCGGATTACCTCTGCCCCCCTAATGCCAGCTTCATCTGGAGCATAGTTACAATGAGTATCGCAGAAGAAGAACTCTTCACCTGTAGCTCTTACCCGCATATGCGCTACAATGCACCGGCGAGCAATGTCGCCTCCCTCCCATAGTGCACACGAAAATTCCTTCCAAGGATTAGGAGACAAGAAAAAACTGCAATGATTCAAGCATTCATATTTGTCTTTTTTGTAAAAAATAGCATTATACGAATAATCCTTATTTGAACGTTCATAGGCGATGCAATCATACGCGGTCAACGAGTCTTGCAAGTCTTGCAATTGGCTTGTTTGGGTTACCTCATCTTTATTATTTCCCGTTACCTCTTGTGTTCCTACAATATCAAAATCATAGTCTTTAATGATTTGCACCACATACCAACGGCGATTCCCCCAATATTTATCTCCTGTATCCCCATTTTTGGCATTAACATAGCGCACATTAAACGTGGCAAAACGATGCACACCTTCTTCCTCCGCAGACGCAACAGAGAAAGTAAAAAGCAAAATGGATAGACTAAAAAATAGCTTCTTTTTCATGATGCTAAAATTAATTGTTAATGGATAATTTTTGAGAATATAGGCGGTAATCAGCCGCCTATATCCAATTTAAATTAGAGTTCTGTACCCAATACGTTGTATGGTTTGCCTCCATTCAAGATTACAATTTGTCCACCAAAGATTGCCTTACGAATCATTTTCTTGTTAGTCCGCAAGTTATTAAGATCGGTTTCGGGATTGGGAGAGGTACCTTCCGCGTCATAGGAACCAGACATGGTAACTTCGGCACGCGTATAGCCACGAGCATCGGTGTCTAAGAACAGGTAGTCTTTGACACAATCGTCAAGAGGCCATGCAGCAACAGCCGCCTGCAATTCTGTCACTTTCATTCCCTTCACTTCTTTGGTCGGTACAATGGTCTTGCACCAGCCACCATTTTCTGCCGGTTTATTACCGCCAAACACAGTTTCAATGGTATTCAAAGTCTCTAGCGAAGCAGGAATATTGTCCGTTGCTGCCCATTGGGTTGTTATCGTGCTTATATTGGTAACTGTACCAAACACATTGTAACCAGCCGTGAAGAATTGAGATGTAGCGTCTTGAATATAAACCACTGGATTACCGCTTTGAAAGATATCATTAGCGGCATAATCAACTGCGATATTGTTGGCAAAATAGGCAGTAGAACCCTTACCCACAGAAATGGCGGAGCCGTTGTTGGTGGCGTTTTGAGGACCTTGGTGACAAGGGTTGTCAAAGAACGTGTTGTTAATGAAATAAGAGATACAGCCACCTCCACCAACGCGGACACCTACACCACGATAACGTCCGCGAGAGTTAGCAATGGTAGAATTAAGTACATACAACGTACCACCGCCATCACAAATAGAGAAAGCTCCTCCGTAAGTTCCCCAAGTGTCATTTTTAGTAGTATCCTTGGACATATCCACTGCGATGTTGTTGATTAACTCGCAACGGTTAAATAAAGCCACCGAACGATCAGCAGGATCTTCCGGATTGGATTGAGAGTTGCGGGCACGAACTTGAAAAGCGCCACCTCCTCCAGTTGCGGCTAGGTTGTCACGGAAGATACAATCGAAACAACGCAATTGGCAACCCCAAGCCTCAATAGCGCCATTGGAACCTTTGCTACCTCCGTCGGTGATAGGCGATTGGTTGTTTAGGAACTGGCAGAAATGGAAATCCACTTTGGCGGCACTGGCAAGAACCATATTGCCATCATATTTGCTATTTAAGCGACGACCGTCACGAAAAGTACAGCCATAAATAGAGGTGAGTTGGAAATCTTTGTAGAACAAATCATCCTTTTCACCGGGCTTACCTTTACCGATATAGACGAAGGCATAGTCTGAGTTATCACCCACGCCATCTCCATTTAAATCGGCAGAGAAAACAGATTGGCGACCTTCGTTGTAGTTGTAGTCAATAAAAGTGTTGGTTCCGGTAGAGGTAGTCGGATAACCACCTTTGATAATGATTCCTTCAGGAATAGACCATGAGAGTTGGTCATCGGCAGCATACGAACCTTCCATCAGCCAAAATTCGCTGCCAGGCTCAGCGCCACGTAACGTTGCTCCAAGCCATTCCCCGGGAGCCGCATTTTCCCAACTGGTGCCATCTTGTTCTCCAGCACCTTCGGGAGAGAAGAAATAATGGCAGACCTCTGCATTAATGTTTAATGCAAATGCACATAAAGTTGCACACAAAATAGTTTTTGTTTTCATGTTGATAATAATTTAATTGTTAAATAATTAGTTAACGATATCACATACCATCTTCCCAACCAGGGTTTTGACTCAAAGCACCTTCGGTCATAACTCGTTCTTGAGTGGGAATAGGGTATAGATAATCTTTGTCTTCATTCCAAATAAATGTAAATCCGTGATGCGCCCACATATAACCGGATGTGGTTGAGGAGAGCACAACATCTTGACCAAGAACCAGTTTGGTAACACCCAAACCACCACCTTGTGAAGGGTCTTGGTATAGACTAACATTATATTTACCATCTCCGGTAAGATCGTACTTGCCCTCTCTGGGGAAATACATACCATATAAAGGTTTGGTAAATATCTTACCTTCTTTCCAGCGCATAATATCCCAATAATGGAAGCCTTCCAATACCAATTCTATCATTCGTTCACGGCGAATCTCCAAGATAGCCCCTTTGAAATGGTCCGCGGCTAAAACCGGAGAAGAGAAACCATAGCCCTCTTCCTTGCTTAAGTAAG
The DNA here is from genome assembly GCA_937901025.1 of uncultured Bacteroidales bacterium. Taxonomy (GTDB): domain Bacteria; phylum Bacteroidota; class Bacteroidia; order Bacteroidales; family Paludibacteraceae; genus Colicola. Next base: position 10,854 of record CALCGR010000112.1, on the reverse strand, counting down.
GATCGGGGTGGTTGTTAGCATCTTGAACCGACCAATGCGGCATTCCTGCACGATCACGAATCGGATTGATAGAAATGGCCAAATCCGCATCCGTCAACTCTCCCACTTCGGCTAAACATTCAGCATAGTTGAGTTGTACCTCAGCCAAACGAATGATAGGCATATACACCACGCTGCCTCCCCATGAGTTGTACATAGACTCACGACAGTATTTGATATACTTATATCCGGTAAGGGTGTTTTTTAAATCTACTGCTTTCACCTTTGTATCCCCCATGGGGATATACCCGGGTGTATGAATAGTTTGCGATAAGCGGGGATCACGACCCTTACATTCCTCAATATAAATCAACGTATCATATCCGGGACGTGAAGTAAAAGCAGAACCGTCCGTCATTTGATACAGATTGACAAAACGACGCGTGAATCCTGTGGCGCGTGTAGTGGACCATGGTTGAGCATTGTTTTTGATTTGTAGGTCAGACGAATAGAGCCTACCCCAGATTACCTCACAAGCGGGTGCTTCAAAAGAGGTGAACAAATTTCTATAGGGAGTTTCTGTTTCCGTATAGAGACTATAACCGCTATTTTGTATCACTTCCTTCGCCGCCGCAGCTCCCGCTTTCAATAGATCTTGCCACGGTAAGTTATTCGGATTGAATTTGTCTCCGGCATGATATTTACGGAATGTTCCTTCAAATAAGCATACGCGCGATTTGAAAGCCAATGCGGTCCAGCGATTCACCTCATAGGAGGTGTGGTTTTCTGGAAGTAAAGCCGCCGCCGAATCCAAATCGGACAACATATGGTTGATTACCACATCGCGAGTGTCACGCTTTTTGTGTAGCATCGCCACATCGTTGCTTTTAATGACCTGATCTATCCAAGGTACTTCACCAAAACGTTGCAATTTGTCATAATAAAACCACGCACGAAAAAAATAAGCCACACCATCGTAATGCTGTTTGGCTTTAATATCCTTACACTTGTAAGAATTGGCCAAATACTCATTGATAGAGCGTAAGGTTGTCCAGTTCCAATTGCCATCAGTAGCAGACAAGATTCGCGTACCCAATATTTCACGATTAGGTGACGGAGCCACAAATTGTTCACTTTGCTCATAATACATCTGATAATTGGTCTCAGATGGAGAGGGCATTAGTTTATAAAACTTATTGGTAAACAATTGCAGTTCCAATTCAGAAGAGAAATAGGTTTCAGGAGACAAGGTGTCTTCCGGTGGAAGTTCCATATTACAACTTGTCAATCCACATACTGCGCCTATCATAAAGCAAGCGCCAAGAGAAACAATCAATAAATTATTCTTTTTCATATTCTATTTCCTTTCATTAGAATGTAGCAGTTATACCAAAGGTGTACGATCCGGAGAAACCATATGTAATACCTTGTTCAGCGGCAGCCGCCGATTCGGGATCAATAGTACGACAATACTTTTTCAGGGGGCTCCAATACCATAAGTTTTCACCTGTGAAGAAGATACGGAACTCGGAGAATACTTTTTTCCAGCAAGGCAAAGTATATCCTACCGTTAGATTTTTGAAGCGGATGTAACCAATATTCTGCAAATAGCGGCTATTGGCAGAACCCAATTCATTAAACTCGGCATTAGCTTGATAACCACGAGCCAATGGGAAATAGGCATCTTTATTGGTTTCACTCCATACCATACTCATATAATCCTTAGGAATATAACCTTGATAAGGTCTGGTGTAAGCAGTCCAGAAAGTAGTGGCCTCGGTGGCGGGATACCAGTCTCGTTTACCAACGCCTTGGAAGAATATAGAGGCATCAAAGCCGAAATACTCCAATCCCACACGGAAATTGTAATTAAAACGAGGTAGCGAGTTTCCTATCACGGTAAGATCACCGGGATCTTGCACTGTACCGCTTCCTCGTGTAATCTTGCCATCAGGATATAAATCCACATATTTCAAGTCTCCTGCATGCAGCCCCTGATAAGTACAGGAAGCTAACATGATATCTTGGCAAACCAAAGAGCAATCAACTGCATCTTGATAAGCCTTGGCCTCTTCGTCAGTTTGGAACAAGCCATCCACCTTAAAACCCCAAATTTCTCCCACGTTCATTCCTTCATAATAAGGAGTGCTACCCGAGGTGATATTGTTAACTGGGTTAGGGAAGGAAGTAATGCGTTGTGTATAGTCACCTACACCGGCACTAACTGAGTATTTGAAATCGTATCCGCCAAGTTTCTTGACATCGTTCCAAGAGAGGGATAATTCCCAACCGGTAGTACGCATAGCTCCTAAATTTTGTTTTGGTGCCGTAGCGCCATACACAGCAGGAAGATCCAAACCGTTGATTAACATATCCGTCGTATTTCGGATGTAGAAATCACCGGTGAAATTTAAGCGATTTCTAAAGAAGCCCATATCCAATCCCACATCATAGGTGGTCATTTTCTCCCAAGTCAGAGAACCCGAGTTGGGCGAAGATGTTTCCGCATAGTTGAGTGCCGATTTGCCGTCTAACGTGATAGACTGGTCAAACATCTTGTCGGTATATACTTGCAGATAGGCATCGTAGTAACCGGTGAGTTGATTACCTAATTGTCCTGCACTGAAACGTAATTTACTATTGCTCCACCAATTGCTAATAGGTTCCCAAAAAGACTCTTCGCTCATACGCCAAGCAAAACTACCACTCGGCGCTAAGCACCAGCGGTTCTCCTTGCTAAATCGTGATGAAGCGTCGGCACGGAAACTAAACTCAAAAAGGTAGCGTCCGTCATAATCATAGTTGATGCGGGCAAACAAACCATTGGTGGCCGCTTTTTTGACACTTTCACTCAATTCACTAACATCTCCTTTGGCAAAATTGAAATTACTTAGTTCTTCTGTCATCAGGTCATAGCGTTCTACCGTAATGCCACGATAGGCGTACATCTCGCCGTTATAACCTCCCATAAGGGTGAGGTGATGTTGATTCCACGTGGGATTCCACTTCAAATAAACATTGTAGTTATGCGTTTGATAACGTCCGATGGTTTGCTTATAGGAATCTACGGAACGGAAGTTCTCGATATAATTGGTGATACCCTCTGTCATTGAATAGGGCACTTTAACACTACGGTGCTCTTCCTCTTTGGTGCGCCAAGTGAATGAATAGTCGGCACTGAGAGTTAGATTTTTATATAGGTCTATATCTAAGGTGTGTTTCATCACCATCTCGCGATTGGTGTTAGAATTGTTGTGCTTACCATAATTGAGCACTGCGTTGTCACCACTACCTACCTCACCGGCACCATTATAGACCCACGGATTCATATATACACTGGATCCATCCGGATTGGTAGAAGGGATGAAAGCAAATGCATGAATTGATCCTGTGCGATAGGTCTCACGCACATTTTCGGTACCCGGGTAATGGTACTTGGAACTGAAATACGAAATATTGGTACCATAGCGAAGCCATTTTTTGATGTTGACATTGACTTTGGCACGCATCGAGAACTGGTCCCATTTATCGGTGTTTTGTTGAAACATACCATCTTCGGTGTAGTAACGTCCACTGATGAAGTAGTTCACTTTGTCGTTACCACCTTTTAAGCTGACATTGTAGTCTTGCATCGGACGAACTCGTTTGAAATAAGTACCATACCAATCGTTGTTAGCGTAGTATTTATATCGGCCATCAGATTGTACTATCGTCCAAGGACGTTCGGGATTTTCTGTAACATCATCCAAACGCATCCACAATTCCGCATAGTCAGCATCGGTATATGTTGTGGTGCGATAACGTTGGTGATTGTACATAAAATAGTCATTGATATAAGCAGACCAGAAGCCCTGTGTAATAAAATCCGTATTGGTAGTAGGCGACTTCCAGCCCGCTTTAAGGTCAAAGGTCACTTGGGGAGCCCTTCCCTCTTTACCGCTCTTAGTGGTCACCAACACAACTCCACCTGCTGCTTTTGAACCATAGATGGCAGAAGCAGACGCATCTTTCAATATACTGATAGACTCTATATCATTGGAGTTGACACGATTCAAACTCATTTCCACACCATCTACTAAAATAAGCGGCGAAACGGAAGAAACAACGGAGGCCACACCACGGATATCAATATTGTAATCTGCACTGGGACCGCCACTGCTCATAGAGATGTTCAGTGCCGGATCTGCTCCTTGTAAAGCAGTAGCCATATTCGCGGTCGGACGGCCTACGATATCATCGCTTTTAACGACACTGACGGCACCGGTCAGGTTCACTTTCTTTTGCGAGCCATAACCGACAACAACCACTTCGTCAAGAGCTGCCGTCGATTCCTTGAGGGTGATGCGATAGGTGTTGGTCTTACTGCTCACGCGTTGTTCGTAGGTCTCATAGCCGATATAACTAACCGCCAGATAGGCACCTTCCTTCACGTTCTCCAAAGAGAAGTTTCCGTCAAAATCGGTAATCGTTCCCACCGAGGAATGCTTAACCATCACAGAGGCGCCAATAATTGGTTCTCCGAATTCATCAACTACCATTCCATTGACTTTTGCAATTTCTTTGCTTGAACCGACTTTAGCCGGAGACAAAGCAATCACTTTATTGTCCATAAACGTGTATTCGATAGCACTACCTTCGAATAATTTGTTAACAACAATCTTAATGTCTTGATCCTTCAAATCTAAAGATACCACTTTATCCAAGCCTACTAGAGTACTCGAATTATAGAAGAAGTGATAACCCGACTTGGCTTCCACCATAGGCAGAACATCCTTAATCGCCATATCCTTCACTTGCAAAGTGATGGTCTGCGCCCCAATCATCAACGTAAATAACAGGGCACTAAATAAAAGAGAGATTCGTTTCATCGTAGTCAATTGTTAGAGATTACACGAATAGGAACACGTATCTCGACCTTTCGGAAATCCCAATTGGGATATTCCAAACGCCCATAGAAACAGAGGTCAGCATGTTCGTTGTCCTTTGTTTTCTTGGCAGCGGCTTCTGTCAGCTCTATCTCGTTTGAGGTCGCAACCATTTCACCCGTTTCGGGGTTGGTAACAAACTCCTGGAAATCGGCTGTCAGTTCCGGGTCGTTAAACCACCAGTTGGCATAGAACCAATAGGTAGCTTTTTGTAGGGTTGTGCTGCCCGTTGTCTGCATCGTAATGCTGCAACGAACCACATCCCCCACTTCATACACCTCTTTTTGCGGAGAGATGCTGATAGCACTGTAGGTCGGCAACGTGACCGAGTCCTTCGGCTTGCACGAAGGCAGCAGAAGGAGCAGGGTCATCATTGCTATTCCCAGTGATAGGAATTTTTTAGACATAATTATTATAGTTTAACACCTAATACGTTATAACGGGCATTATCCTTAACCACTACCATCTGACCATTCTCCATTACTTTATAGACTTTGGTAGCCGTCTTGATATTCTTCAAAGCAGTCGGTTGTTCCGGAGTAGCCTCATAGCAACCTAAGTCAACATGAAGACCTTGAATACGAGCCTTACCAGCAAGATCAAATTCTCCTTGTGCATAAGCATCCGCACCGGCATCAATCAAACTGGAATTAGGAGCCAATGTGTAGTCAGCCTCAGTAGCATTGACAAAACCGGGATCTACATCGGTTAACAACATTGTGTTCGTGCCGAAAGTTTCTGCAAGAACAACTGCGTTGTTGATGAAATTAGCCGCTTGACCTTTCTTATAGTCATTCTTAAATTCTACTTGTGCGGCTTGTACCTCATCGTTCACCTTATTGCCCCAAACGATATTGTTGGCAATTACAGAAGCAGTACTCACGTTAACGCGCAAACCGCAGCGAGACGTATTACTCGTGGATGTTTGGATATTTCCAACAATCGTGTTATTGTATACATAGTGTACAGCATCATCGTTAATACCAAGACCACCTACCGTCTTGCCACCATCGGCTTTATTACCATAAATCAAGCAGTTTGCCACAGTACAGGACGTTGCCGTTCTTACGCGAACACCACCAAAATCACCCTTCGGGGTATTATAACGAATAATACTATTGAGCAGGAACGAACCATCTTGCACAGTAACACCACCCGCAGCATTATTGGTCGTCGTATTCTCCTCTACGATACAATTTGTCATCGTACCCTTGCTCAAGAGGACACCACCGGCATGCGTGCCTTGATTACCTTTGATAATACAATTTTCCAATGCTACAAATGTTGCGTCTGCACCATCTACTCGGACACCGCCTCCTTGGCTTTCACCGGAGTCTCCCGTGAACTTGTTATTTTGCACTAAGCAATTACGTAAACCACCATTGCCTTGTAGATGAACACCAAAACCACCCTTGTCGGACAATGCCGTTTCACTACCACCATTTTGGATGGTCAAATTCTCCCAGTAAGTAGGCGTCTCAAAAGCGATCTCTTGATTGAGTACACGACCATTACCTTGAGCATCTAAAATAGTACCATACTGTGTTTGTGTAGAGAATGTCTCATCCCAACCTCCGGATACCTGAACGCCATCCTTCATCGTGAAGTTTCCGATAAACGTGCCGGCTTGTACTAATAACGTGTCTCCACTTTCTGCATTGTCAAGAGCCGTTTGCAAGTCTTGACCTACAAGTACATAGGGGCAGAACGCCTCATAAGCACCAAGGTCAACATGAAGACCTTGAATACGGGCCTTACCAGCAAGATCAAATTCTCCTTGTGCATAAGCATCCGCACCGGCATCAATCAAACTGGAATTAGGAGCCAATGTGTAGTCAGCCTCAGTAGCATTGACAAAACCGGGATCTACATCGGTTAACAACATTGTGTTCGTGCCGAAAGTTTCTGCAAGAACAACTGCGTTGTTGATGAAATTAGCCGCTTGACCTTTCTTATAGTCATTCTTAAATTCTACTTGTGCGGCTTGTACCTCATCGTTCACCTTATTGCCCCAAACGATATTGTTGGCAATTACAGAAGCAGTACTCACGTTAACGCGCAAACCGCAGCGAGACGTATTACTCGTGGATGTTTGGATATTTCCAACAATCGTGTTATTGTATACATAGTGTACAGCATCATCGTTAATACCAAGACCACCTACCGTCTTGCCACCATCGGCTTTATTACCATAAATCAAGCAGTTTGCCACAGTACAGGACGTTGCCGTTCTTACGCGAACACCACCAAAATCACCCTTCGGGGTATTATAACGAATAATACTATTGAGCAGGAACGAACCATCTTGCACAGTAACACCACCCGCAGCATTATTGGTCGTCGTATTCTCCTCTACGATACAATTTGTCATCGTACCCTTGCTCAAGAGGACACCACCGGCATGCGTGCCTTGATTACCTTTGATAATACAATTTTCCAATGCTACAAATGTTGCGTCTGCACCATCTACTCGGACACCGCCTCCTTGGCTTTCACCGGAGTCTCCCGTGAACTTGTTATTTTGCACTAAGCAATTACGTAAACCACCATTGCCTTGTAGATGAACACCAAAACCACCCTTGTCGGACAATGCCGTTTCACTACCACCATTTTGGATGGTCAAATTCTCCCAGTAAGTAGGCGTCTCAAAAGCGGTCTCTTGATTAAGAACACGACCATCTGCATTAGCGTCCAAAATAGTCGCATAGTCTTTTTTAGAAGTGAAGGTCTCATCCCAGCCGCCGATGACTTGAACGCCTTCTTTCATAGTGAAATTACCGGTGAACGTACCTTCTTGAACCAAGACGGTGTCACCTGCCGTTGCCTCAGCGATGGTCGATTTGAGAACTTCTGCTCCATCAGAGGTTTTTACTTTGTGAACAGTAGCACTTAAGCTACACGCCACCAACATGGTAGCCACACATACGAAAAGTTTTTTCATAATGTTTGTGTTTTTTAGGGGTTAATAATTAATTTTTGGTATTACGTGCATAGATATAAACCGAATCACCATCAATTTGGTAAGCCATATCTGAGGTAATGGTCAAGATATCTAAAACGTTTCTTAATGAGCATGATCCCAAAAAGCCCGTAAAGCGTTGTTCACGCAATTCGTCATTGGTTATTACTATATTTATATGGTAATTGCGCGCGAGCTCGCGTGAAATGTCCGCCAAGGTTTGATTATTATAACGCGTCTCTCCGTTCAACCAGCATGTGTAATTCGAAGCCACTACATTGGTCTTGGATAGATGCATCGATTCCTTGTCGCACTCCACCCTACTATCGGGCTCCATCGTCAAGTCGCCGCACTCCGTAGCCACTCGCACCTTACCATCTACCAGCACCACTGAGGAGGTCTGCTCGTCCGCATAATTCCTTATGTTCAACTCCGTACCTAAGCACGTAACCTCCATCTGATTGACATTAATCACAAAGGGATGGTCGGCATCCTTCGCTACATCAAAATACGCTTCGCCCTCTACATTGACTTGACGCTTGCCGTTACTCATTGAGCAGTCGTACGTCACACTCGTCAGCGCGTTAAGCGACACCACCGTCCCGTCGGGTAAGATAGCCTTACTGCGCTCTCCCACACCCGTCTGGATGCGGACAATCTGATCTGCGGGTGAATAGACATCCGGCTGACGCAACAGATAACCTGCCCAACCGGCAGCAGCCATTAGCACCGCTACCACACAAGCCGCTACCGCTACACGAGCCGCCGTCCAGCCACGACGAGCGAAACGGCACGCCTTCTTCGCACCCGGATAGATACGGCCCAGCAGACGCTCCTTCGCATCCTCAGACAACGTGTCTTGGGCATGCTCTATGCCCTCGCAGAACCATTGGTCTATCTCGCCATCCGCTCCTATCTCGTCTAAGAACTTCACCTTTTCCGTTCCCGACAACTTACCGTCTAAATAAGCCTCGATTTGTTGTTTCATTTTCATAATAACTACATTTTTAATTTCTCCCGCAGCTCTTTGATGGCCAAAGTGATATGCACCTCAACCGTCTTTTCACTAATACCTAATTGCTGTGCGATTTGTTTATTGGTCTTGTGCTGAAAACGACTCAGCGAAAAAACCTGCTGCCGCACGGGAGGCATATGATTAACAATCTCTTTTATGTACGTATCAAAATATAACAGATTCTGCTCTTCCTCCATCCGGTTGTCCGCTTCGTTCTGATGCGCCAAGACATAATCTGCATACAAGAATTCAATGGCTTCATGCTCGCAGTAGTTGAGGAATGTGTGCTTGACCGTGGAGAACAAATAACTTAACACCTTCTCCTGATCTCTCAACTCCGCAAAATGCTCCCACAACTGAATAAACACAATCTGCACAATCTCCTCGGACAGATAGGTATCCCCCTTGCTCAGCTGCATGGCATAACTATAAATCTTCCCGCTATAGCGGCTATAGATCTGCTCAAACTGCTTCTTGGGATCAGTGGACATAATCGTTTTCATAATACTTCGATATAGGTAAGACAGTTCAAATTCGCATATCCCCTAATGGGATATAAAAAAAGTTAAAAAATTTTATTCAAATTTGCAAGATTTTAAAAAATATTGTTTATTCAAATTCATATTGGTTGCAAAGTTCCTACAAATTTTCGATATACGCAAATCTTTTTACCATTTTGCTACAAAAAATGCGACTTTCGGGTGAAAATCGCATTTCTGTTTACTCCTTCACTAACGCTATCTCATAGCGTCCGCGAATGAGCATCGCTCGTACATAGGCCTTAAAATCCTTGTACACCTTCGGGCGTCCTCGCTTATCCAGAATCTCAACATCCGGATGCTCAACTTGTCGAATGAAACGTTGCTTCCAGTATTCAAAGTGACCTTCATCGGCCAACTCGCGTTCCATCTGACGAAACGCCCACTGAAACTTTTCTACCGTCTCTTTCTCCCTGCCCACAATCGGGCATTGCTTGTAATTACGAGGTTCGCGTTTGTAAATCTCACCCTTACCTTCAATCTTTAATCCGAAGATATGGTGTGTCTTCTTGCGACAAATATATCGTTTGTCGCGACCAATTGCGCCGTTAATCTGTTCATACGGCTCTGAAAAAATACATTCTGACATAATTTTTAAAATTTAATAAAAAACTACTTAATGTTTAGCGTTGTTCTTGGGTTATTCCTAGGATATTCCCGGGTTGTTCTTGGGTATGCTAAATACCCTACGGGTACTCGTCCCGTTACATGACAGAACCCTACCGGGTGTTCCCCTTTCGCGGTTCGCAACCGCGTCTGTTAATTTCGTCCATTGCCCCGCGTTGCATGCGGTCTTTGTTTTTTTGTTCTATTTGCCCCGCATTGAATGCGGGTTCCTTATAACCCTGTCCCGTTCGGCAAAAATCTTTTGCCGGAAATACAAAGTGCCAATGGCACTTTGGCACTTTCGTGCAAATATCTAATAATTAGTTTATTATAACAAAGTGCCAAAATGCCATTGGCACTTTGCTTATGCAATTTTCTCATAATTTCCATGTATATGGGTTAATTGCCCTTGTTCTGCCCACTGGCTCAGCCATCGCTTAGTGGAGCGCTCGCTGATACCCATTCTTTCCGCCAAAGAGACACATTCACCGGTGGAGAAGGAGGCGGGCAAGCTGACAAAGAACGTCTGCTTTTGGTAGGAGCCACGTATACTCGGCACCGCCTCGCGATTGTCCTCGGTAATTTGGTTATAGGCATCCGCCGCGTGCAAGAGCATCTTTGTACCGATTACCATCGCCGTCTGAAAATCCTCCTCCGTACAAACCATCTCTTCCGCTTTTTCCGGAATAGCGTAGCGGTCTGGACTCTCCGGATTTTCCGCTATATCGTTCACTGTCGTTTCCGATATATCGGAATTTATCAGCCTCAGTGCACTGAGCACTGCCGCAATCCTCATCACATTGATACCATTGCGGACGACGGTAGCGTGGA
>CALCGR010000111.1 GCA_937901025.1 uncultured Bacteroidales bacterium | reverse complement strand
CCTCCGCTTTGATGCAAGGTCTGGCGGATGGTTATTTCGTTCTGCCTTATACGATCCAGAACTACCTCAGCGACCAGATTGGTGTACCTCGTATGTCCACCGACCTGCCGGAGTTTGCTGAGGCAGAGAAGGGCGTGCAAGATAAGATCGACCGCCTGATGGCTATCCAAGGTACACGCTCCGTGGATAGTATCCACAAGGAGTTCGGTATCGTCATGTGGGACTTCGTAGGTATGGGTCGTACCGCAGAGAGTCTGAAGACCGCTTTGCAGAAGATCGATGCCCTCAAGAAAGAGTTCTGGACGAACGTGTTTATCCCGGGCGAAGCCAATGGTTTGAACAACGAACTGGAGAAAGCCCTGCGTCTGAGCGACTTCATCGAGATCGGTCGTCTGATGGCGCTCGATGCCCTCAACCGTGAGGAGTCCTGCGGTGGTCACTTCCGTGAGGAGTACCAGACCGAGGAAGGGGAAGCCTTGCGTCAAGACGATAAGTTCAGCTATGTGGCTTGCTGGAAATATACGGGTGAAGACAGCGAACCCGAGCTCATCAAGGAGCCGCTCGACTATGAGTTCACCGAACGTAAAACACGTAATTATAAAGCATAACAACTATGGACGGATATATTAATATTAAGGTCAAAGTATGGCGTCAAGCCGGACCGAAAGCGCAAGGTCATTTTGAGACCTACACGCTCAACCACGTCTTCCAAGGTGCATCGTTCCTGGAGATGATGGATATTCTCAACGAGCAACTCATTGCCGAGCATAAAGATCCGATTGCCTTCGATCACGATTGCCGTGAAGGTATCTGCGGAATGTGCTCGCTGTATATCAACGGACATCCTCACGGACCCGACAACGCCATCACCACGTGCCAGTTGCACATGCGTAAGTTCAAGGACGGCGAGACGATCACCGTGGAGCCTTGGCGTTCCCGTGCGTTCCCCGTTATCAAGGACTTGATGGTCGACCGCGGAGCCTACGATAAGATTATGCAAGCCGGCGGTTTCATCTCCGTTAATACGGGCGGTGTGCCGGATGCTAATGCTATCGCTATTCCCAAACCCGTAGCCGATGAGGCTATGGACGCAGCATCCTGCATCGGTTGCGGTGCTTGTGCAGCGGCTTGTAAGAATGGTAGTGCGATGCTGTTCGTGGCAGCGAAGGTGAGCCAACTCGCCCTGTTGCCGCAAGGTAAGGTCGAGGCTGCTAAACGCGCCAAGGCGATGATTGCGAAGATGGATGAACTCGGTTTCGGTAACTGCACGAACACCGGTGCTTGTGCAGCCGAATGTCCTAAGTCCGTCAGCCTGGCGAATATCGCCCGCCTCAACCGCGAATTCATCTGCGCTAAGTTCAAAGACTGATTCCGGTGTCTGAATACAAAAAGAAGGCTCACACAAGTGGGCCTTCTTTGTTTTACAGACGCGCATGCGATGCGCGAAAGATTAACACTAATGTACGATTATTCAGATTGCAAACGCAGCGCAATGACCTCATAATCATACCGCTAGGCTATGGTGCTATGTGGGTGCTATGTTAGTGGTATGTTAACTGAAGCACGACAGACAGTGTTTTTGTCAAGCCCACGCAGGTCCCACGCAGGTCCTAGGATGCTACGGGGGTGCTACGGGTAACGATACGCTAGAGGTCTTGCTGCGGACGCGGACAGTTGCGGACAGTTGTTTTATAATCCCCACCCGCGCGTATGTGTGTATATAGGAAATACTGTCCGCAAATGTCCGCAAATGAATCTAAAATTCCCCACAATCATCATTTTTATAGTTATTAGTGATTGATTATTAGTGGTTTATAGTTTTAATAGAATTAAAAAAATATTAAATTTGCTTGCGGACACCACCCTTATATCAACGCGGACGATACATTAGGGTAGACCAATAGGGCTATGTGGACATGTATTTCTAAAACCTCTATCGCGCGCGGGAAGGAGTTTTAGAAATACATTGCCCACATGACCCGCATGTCCGCAATCGCAAAAGTAGGTAGAGTAAGTAAGTAGGTAGTTTTGGTATACACACACACGCGGGTGTGTATATGGGGTATGGTTACTTACTTACTCTACTTACTCCCTACTTGCCCAATGACCGCTGACGATACTGACAGCGATGTGATGTTTTTTGGGGGGTGACGGTGACGATGGTGACGATTGTTTTATAACCCCCACCCGCGCGCAGGTGTATATAAGAAAGTATCGTCACCTGCGTCACCATCGTCACCCATTCCTACTTGTTTTTAACGAACACCCTTCGGTGATCCATCGGTGATCCTATTGTCACGTATCGGTGAGGTACGTTATTAGAGGCTAAAAGTTTACTGACATGTCAGTCATGTCAGAGCATCTGCAAAACAAATGGCAGTGGCGATAGGGACGATAGGGACGATTGTTTTATAAACCCCACCCGCGCGCAGGTGTGTATATAGAGTTTGCAAATGTATCGCCACTATCGCCACTTTGGGGGACGGGGGGACGATGGTTTTTATATATCCCCACGCGCGCGAGTGTAGTTATAGAAATGTGCGTCCCCCTCGTCCCCCCGTCCCCCTTGTACACCGCACAAGACAGTGCCAATAGTGCCAGTAGTTTCTATAACTCCTACGCGTGCGCGGGTGTGTATTTTAGAAAGAAGTGGCACTACCGGCACTACCCGGCATATATAAACACAACAAGCGCCCCCGAAGGAGCGCTTGAAGAGAGAGATTCGTACCTTTCTATAGTGATAATGGTATAAATTATCTTGTGATTGTTAATATAATCTAAAAATTACCAACAAGAGATCCTGTAGACGAATATGCAGTTTTTGCAAGTGAATTAACCACAAAAAATCTATAGTAAAGCATCGTGCCACTTGGAATGTTCGTAACATTAAATGTAATCGTACTCGATAACGGATTTCCTTCCAAAAATTGTATAGCATCTTTATTTTCTATGCTCGGCATAGAATTTGTCCGACTATATACTACACCATAATATTCGATATCGACACCCCCTGTAGATGTTATCTCTCCATACAGAGTTGCCGAATTTCCATTGTATGTGGGAGATTTTAGAATGCTTACAGCAGGCATACCATTTGTGGTTTTAAAAGAAATTGCAGATCCATAAACAATACCATTGACGTTTTTTGCATATGCACGAGCATAATATGTCGTGGATGGAGATAAATTTGTCAACTCGCAATTGAACTGTCCGATTTGTGCTGTAGTGTTCTTTATGACCTTATCAGTGCTTGTCGGTTGTTTATTGGTAGAACTATAACAAATACCACATTCAGTAATAGGGAATCCTCCATCAGACAATATCTTTCCGGTTACTGTTGCACTCACAGACCCAACAGATGAAGAAGAGGATGTTGTTACTTGAGGCAATCCGGATATTGTGGTAAATGAGAGGGCCTCTCCATTACTTGTTCCATTTTGATTAATGGCATAAGCATAAAAATAATATTTCGTATTGGGTTGAAGATTGTCTAAATCATAAGAAAAAGAGTTACCGGATAAGGTGGCTTGAATAGTATGATTCTGATAATCATTTTCTGATTGATATACAAAGCCTACTTGGGTAATATTAGTACCACCTGTAGAAGCAATTGCACCACAAATAGTCGCAGAAGTACTCGTTATATTTTTTGCAGATAAGGTTGTAACAGAAGGAGTAGTGCTCAATGTTGTGAATGTAACATCTTCACCATATGAAGTCCCGGCACTATTAATAGCATAAGCGCGAAAATGATATGTTGCTCCAGCAGCAAGTTGAGTAAGCGCACAGGAAAATTTGCCAGTTCCACTGCCATTGGTTATGTGGGTATTTGTTGTGGTTGGATAAGGAGATGTCCCAAAACAAATACCTCGTTCTGTTACTTGTCTGTCTCCATCCGAGAGTACTTCGCCGTTACAAGTTGCGCTTGTAGTAGTGACGGAGGATACGGTTCCTGTTTTAACAGAAGCCAATCCTTCTGTCGTGCTGATTATAATTTGTTCTCCGTATCCTGTTCCATAAGAATTTGTTGCATAAGCGCGAATGTAATATGTGGCATTTGGGGACAAGCCGCTTAAAGCACTTTCCCATTTGCCGATACCACTTCCATTCGTAGTATGTTGTCCTTCAATTGCTGGTAATGGGGACAAACCATAGCACACGCCTCGAGCAACAATAGTTGATCCCGCATCATCAATAGCTTCGCATTGAATAATAGTAGAAGACGAAGTCGTGTTACGGCTACTAAGTGTTTTTACGGTAGGCAATCCTTCTATGGTTAAAAATGATATTTGTTCACCATAAATTGTATCAATATTATTTGTAACAAAAGCGCGAGCATAGTACCTCGTTTCCTTTTCTAAACTTGATATAAACATATTATATGGCACACCGACAGATGGAGTTCCTAATTGTGAAATTTTATATGCGCCATTAGCAATAGTTGGGGCAGCAGTTTTACTATAAACAAAACCGTGTTCAGTAATCTGGGGAACCATATCACGAGTGATTTTTCCATTTAATACGGCTGAATTTGCCCTCACATCACTTGCCTCAAGAGTTTCTACGATATTATTAATAGAAGCAGATATGGTTATCTGTTTTGTTCCATTATTAGAAACAACATGAAGGGTTGTGGAGTTGTTGCCAACATTTAGTTTATTTCTATCTATTTTAACCACTAGAGGTTTGGATGCATTCGGCCTCAATTCTCCCGACGTACTACTGAGAGATGCAATCCAATTGCACGTATACACAATAGACCACTCTAATGTTTCTTCTCCTTTATTAAAAATTAAGAATGATCGCATAACAACTTCAGGATTTGATCCAAAGTCCAATTCTGATAACTCATCTCCATTTTCATCTAAGACCGATAGTGTCGGCGGAAGTTTCTCTATCTGAATGGATACCGGTCTACTATTTTTTGAGTTAACAATAATTTCGTTGGATTTATAGTCAGAATAACCAGTTTTTGTTGCATACAAAAAATATTTTCCTTCAGGAACATCGGTAAATTCAAACTGTCCATCACTACCCGTAATGGATTTTTGTCCTATTGGCAAAAGCTCAACACCGACATTGGAAAGTTGTAATCCGGTTGCTTTATCTGTCACCGTGCCATATAAAGAGCATGTAGTAATTGAAGATTTATCATTGTCTTTATCACAAGATAATAAACAAACTAACATCATCAAAAACATGATGCTTTGGTGTAATGGATTTTTCATTGTAATTTGTATTTAATAGTATTTGCATTTAAATGCCGTGGGGTATCTTATGGCGTATATGTTCGTACAGCACGCACCCCGTATTTAGTATCATATCTAGATGAATATACTGACCCTGTACCAAAATACACATCATAATAATAACTATAGCCATAGCTATCAGAAGTTCTCAATTCAGAAGTCCAATAATCATCCGTAGTGAACCCTCCAATATGTTCTCTATTATTGTATAATATCATCAATTCCGCCCGTGTGGGAAGCCGCCAATCTGAGAAACCACCAACGACAGAAGTTTTACACATTGCATTGGCAGATGACCAGTCTGCTACACCAAGATCTCGGCTTTGTACCATCAATTTTGACTCTTCTAAAATAACATAGTCGCCTACCAAAGTGGTAAAACTCTTGACATCGCCATAATAAGTGTCGGTTTCTGTTTTTACATATGCTCGGTAGTAATATATCGTTCTGTTTTGCAAGTTTGTAGCATCTACATGAAAAGCTCCAATATTTGCTCCTCCTGTTACTATCAACTTGCCTTCGTTATCCTCCACCGATGGCATTGGTTTGGTACTATACACAAAGCCATATTCTAAAATTGTGGAATATGGCTTTCTGTTGAGTTTCCCGTTTAAAGAAGCCATATCGGCAGTAACTCCAGTAGGTTCCAACGTTTCAACAATTACAGAACCATTTGCTTTAATCGTTAATTGCTTGCTACCATTATCAGATATGATGTGCATAACTGTCGAATTTACTCCTTCTTGCAGTTTATCACGATTAATAGTTATCACAATCACCTGCGTGCTTCCCGGTTTGAGGGTTGCAGATTGCTTGTTGAGCGATTTAATCCAATCCGATTGGTAAATAATTTCCCACTCTAAATTGGCTTCACTTTTATTGAATATATTAAATGAGCGCATTACTTCGCCTTCGCTTGCTCCAAAATCAATTTCGGAGATGTCAGTTCCATTATCATCTAACACTTGCAATGCTGGTGGGAGTTTCTCCAATTGAACGGCTACTGAGTTTCCTTTATCTGATGCTTTAACCTGTAAGTCATTAGATTTATAATCTGCATAACCTGTTTTTGTAACATAGAGGTTGTATGTACCTCCTGCAATACCGACAAACTCAAAAGTGCCGTCCGTTCCAGTTACTGTTTTGAGACCTTTGGGCAGTAATTCTACACCGGCATTTTGCACAGGTTCTCCAGTGCTTTTATCGGTTACTACACCATAAATAGAGCCTTGATTCATCGTCACGTCATTGGCATCTTTTTTACAACTGGATGCCAAAAATACCACTGCTGCAAGCAATGTAGCAAAATACCAAGTTTTCATCGTAGTATGTGTTTAATTCTTAGTTAGAACAAAATTGAAATTGTAGGATTTACCTTTATCGTTATCCGATGTGTATAAAGTTTTTGTGACAGACTTATATCCCGCTGCTTTACAAACATAACTATGATAACAGCCGCCGCCGGAATAATAATCAATAGGACTAATCAGTTCATACAATCCTTTACTGTCCGTTTGCACAGTAGAAAGTGTTCTGTATAGAGAATAATCATTATTATAATCCCCCCAATCTACTATTTCCGCATTCGCGATGGGTTGACCATTGGTATCGGTTACAGTACCAAAGATAGTCACACTATTGGATGCTAATTGCTCTTGGTCGGTTTTCATAATAAAATTCAACGTGATGATTCTGCCCATATCATCTGCACTTTGATTTAAGACATGCTCAGTATTAGCATATCCATCTTTAGATGCTGTAATTGTGAATTGCCATTGATCCATTGCGGGTTCAGCCAAGTTATTATGTTTATGAGGTCTTGGTAATTCCAATATATAAGAGCCATCAATGGTTGTTATAGAAGTAGTTCCAATATTGTAGTCATTGCCACTATAATAGAATTTTGCAGAAATTTTAGCATCCACAATAGGCTGATTCTTAGAATCCACTACGACACCTGTGTAGAAAATGGATTCACTTGTTAGTTGGAAATCTACTTTTACACGACGGTTTTTGTCCACTTGACTCATATTCAACTCATATTCAGATGTCGAATATTTGTCCTTACTGGCGACAATGTAGTATTTCCCACCACTACTACCTTTTAATGGCAGCGTAAATTCATAGTTGCCGTCGTTACCTGTAACGGTACTACCTCCGACTTTGTTTTTTTCTTGAATGAGTACATTGTATAATGGTAATCCTGTCGTGCGGTCAATGACATTACCATAAATCGTAATATCGTTAGATGAGTCATTAAAAAGATTGTTATCTTTGCACCCTGTCAACGAAGATACACTAATAAGTATTATCAACGAGCTAAATAATAATTTCGTTTTCATAATGTAATCACAATTTATTCTTTATGCAAGGCGAATGTGACTTGTTTATTGTCTCCAGCAACTAATGTTACCGTTTTTCTATCGGATCTATATCCATCAAGTTGAGCCGTAATGGTATATTGTTGAGCATTTAAATCTAAAAACTCATAATACCCATCTGTTCCGGTATACACATTAACAGAACTCGGCATTAGTGTCATCATAACATTTTGAAGAGGTATTTGTGTTCCTGCTTCAACAACATTTCCATAGATTGATACAGTTGTATCAACAATCTGTTTTGCACAACTTGTAAGTCCTAACACCAAACCACAAGTTAAAAAGATAATTAATTTTTTCATAGCGATAAAAAATTAAAATTTATATTGAAAAGCAAGAGCCGTATTTCCAAACGAATCAATTGTTGGAGCAACGGCAATGTTACTGGTTTTCTTAACCACAACATGCTCTTGACCCTTAGCTACACAGCCATCAATTAAACTCCATACATATACTGCTGCCGTAAAGGCAATGCTACCATATCCAACGTTAGCCCAAGTGTCTGCCATCGTGGCATATTGTGACATGTGCTTTTTATCTTGTTGCATAAGGTTTTTATAGCTAGATTGCAGACTAAAACTAGTAACAATACCAGCAACGCCAACAGCCTCTAAGGCAATCATAGTGGCTCCCTTTCCTTTACTTCCTTTGTAAATTTGTGCCATACCAGGAACAAAAACTCTTGCAGAGAATGGATATCTATTGGTTATTGCTACAGACTCCAATTGATAAGAAGGATTTTTTGCAGTTTGAGTTAGCAAATAGACCTTATAACTACCCGGTTGAAGACATTCGCAATATTCAGCGATTACACGAGATTTTACAATTAAATCGTGGCTGCCTTGTACAACAACATCCGAACCAGATAATTTAACCACAGCATCGGAGCCTGTTGCTAAACTTCGGCGACTAACAATTTCTTGTAATGCTTTTTGTCTGGCATCTTTTTCATCCCAACTAATTGCAGAAACAACTTCTATATAAGAGTTGTCTACGTCTTGAAAATATCCATCTGCCCAAAATGGTTTTTTATTTTGGGCATTAGCACCTTGTCCTCCCAAAAATAAGAAGAACAAGATGCTAATTATGGTTGCAGAAAGTTGTTTCATAAAGTTATTTATCTTTAAATTCCTCGAAACGTTTCTCCATCTGCTGGCGATATTGATCCTCATTAAAATTGATTCTCATTTTTTCTTCATCACTCAACATGTTTTGAACCGCAGATGCAACTTTTTTTGCAGTTTCAGTTTTTGAAATTTCAATAGCAGTGTAACATGTAATATGGCCATCTTCTTCTACTGGGCCATATTTTGTGCAAGATTGTGATGTTTCATTAATGATAGCGTCAATCATACGATCACCCGCGCTTGTCATCTTACGCTCAATATCATTACCGTTATTATCTCCAATGTTAGAAGAATATTCACTTACCATACCTTTATAAGCATGCTGCATCTTTAGGCGAACTAATTCTTGTGCATTGAGCAATGCTCCTTTTTGGACTTCGCCTAATTGACGAGAAGATCCACGAAAGATACCTGTTGCAGCAAAGTATTCTGGAGTATCATACACCGTACAAGGTGCCTCAAATGTGTCACCAAAAGGATTTGTACTTTGGGGTGCTTGAGCAACAGGTTTTTTTGCACTACAACTTGCGATTGTTAACATCATCATAGATGCGAGACTAAAAATTTTTAAAGTTTTCATAATGTTTTTAGTTAATTTAATTTTTGCCTACTCACTTATGGCATTTCGGCTTACTCCATTTATATATTATTTTAAGGTTCGCGCGCATATGCACGAGAGAACACAAAAAAAGCGTGAACATTATTCACGCTCATTCCCCTTTCTGAGGTTCTAGCAAAACCTAAATCCAAGAATAAACCATAACGTCCACGCCGGTATATGTCGATACCAACGCAGAACGCGATTGAGTATAAACATTCCCAGAGGACATTTAAAGCCATCTTGCTTTGGGGATTAGAATTTGCTAGATTTCAGAAAGCCAAAACAAGCGTCAATAAACGCTCTAATATGTCTGCAAAACCACCCTTTAATGAGAGACATATCCCTCCGGCGTGGAATTACGGCTGCAAAATTACTACTTTTTTCTCAAATATGCAAATAAAAATGCACTTTTGTCGCCAAAAATGCATTTTTATACAATTTTCGTCTGCCGGACGATTATTATAGATGCTCTATAATGCCCTTCTTATCCATCTCCATCTTTGAGAAGGCAAAGAGTTTCTTGCCTAAGTCCTTAATAGACGCTCCAATATGATAAACAGTATCGTCAATAATCAAGAACCTATCGTGAATGTTCTTCGTCTGTTTAACCTCTATGGGGCGATACTGAGCGTTGTGCTTCTTTATATCCAATTGGGTCTGCTCGTTGAAAGGTTGTGTATAAATAGTGGCAGTTACCCCTTTGGCGCGCTTATCCAATAAGGTAAACACACTCTCGTCAATATAGTTATCAATCAGGACGATGGACCTCTTTGCCGACTTAATCAAATCTGATACAAACACATAGGCCTCAAAGATTTGACCATTATAGAAAACTCCTTCCACCGGTTTTAAGGATGTGCGAACAAAGAAATCAATTTTTTCTTGGTGATCTAACAAGACCCGTTCGTGTTGAGATAAACGCTTATCAACTTTTTCCTCTAATGCCAATAACCGCTGATTGACGGCGTAGCCGCGTAGCATATAGTCTTTTAAGATACCATTCGCCCATTGGCGGAAACGCGTGCCCACTATTGATTTTATACGATAACCAACAGAAATGATTACATCCAAATTATAATACTTAACATTTCTGGAAATCTCTCTATTCCCTTCCTTTTGAACAGTCAAGTATTCCTTGACAGTTGCGTCCTTCTCTAACTCTTTTTCGCGAAAGATATTGTTAATATGAAGACTAATGTTTTGCTTTGTAGATGCAAATAATTGTACCATTTGAGCTTGTGTAAGCCAAACAGTATCATTCTCCAAGCGTACTTGTATTTGCAGGTGCTCGTTGGGCTGATAAAGTACTATTTCGTTTTGATTATCCATATTTGTTTTTTTTACTTTGTCCTCACTGTTTTACATCTCGTGAGCGATGGGCATTTCCGTCTGCCGAACGATTATTTTATAAATTTTACAATACAATCTATGCAAATAGGAGTGCCGGATAATTTATCTATGAATACATTAGCGGGATGCATATCTTCTAAATAAAGACGGTGCCCTATATAATTAACCCCTTCCCCGTTTCTATTATCACTAAATCCCTTATCATTAACTAATTTGTCAATCTCTTCTTTGGTGGCCAAGCGTGCGCAACCAATATAAGGTTGAGTGAGGATAATTCTAAATAAACCATCTGAGTCGCGAGTAAATCCGATGACATTCATTTGTGTCTCAGGGAAAATAGCATTATGTAAGACGATGGCCTCTAATGCTTTCCCTAAAGTAGAATAAATCGAAGTGCGTTCTTTGACGACAGATGTGTTGCCCGTTTTATAATAAACTTTTGCTTCCGCACCTTGAGCAATCTTTGGACCAAAGGAGTCTATCAACATCTGCTCAGAATTTGGCACCCACAAGCGTTTTGCTTCTGCCCACTGCTGAACTAGCTTCTCTTGTGCGTCATCTATTTCCCAATTTGTTGGGCTTGCTTTGCTTGTTGAAGCATCGCTACTTGATGTAAGGCTTCCTCGCGCGTAGTCGCATACGATGTACGCCCCAATGAGCACCGAACCCGCACAGCAGATTCCTGCATGCTCTTGTAAATTGAATTTAGAAAAATTTGTTCTTCCATTGAGAATATCACTTATGTAATTATCGATTAGCTGAAGTGTGGATTCTGCAAAACCATAGTGTTGGATAGAAGCATTTATATGCTCCTGCCATATTGACTCTTGTTCTTGTAATGTTTGCATATCCATTTTTTGTTTGTTTTGCAGTTTCACGCTGCAAAATTACGGATTTTTTTTGATATAAACAAATAAAAATGCACTTTTGTCACCAAAAATGCATTTCCATATCATTTCGTAACCGAAGGAGCCATCAATACGCAATGGCGAAGACGACGCGGCCGGCACTGGGTTTGCCCGTGACCATGCACTTGCCGGGTTCGTTCTTGTGACCCGGGAGGTCCGCCAACGGAATACAACGGATCGTCGCCTTGGTGTCCTCTTTGATCTTCTCCTCGGTCTCCGGCGTTCCGTCCCAATGGCAGAGTAAGAACCCGCCCTTCTGTATCTCCTCCTTGAACTCTTCGTACGAGTTGACTTCACGCGTATTGGCAATGCGGAAATCCAAGGCTTTCTTGTAGATATTCGCCTGTATCTCTTCGAGCAATCCTTCGATACGCTCCTCAATACCCTCTAAGGTCACCGTCTCCTTGGTCAACGTATCCCGACGCGCTACCTCAATCGTTCCGCTCTCTAAGTCACGTCCGCCCATCGCCAGACGAACGGGTACCCCCTTGAGCTCGTAATCGGCGAACTTAAAGCCCGGCGTCGACTTGTCGGAAGCATCCACTTGCACACGGATACCCTTCGCCTTGAGGTTATCGATGATCGGATTCATCTTCGCTAAGATAGCGTCCAACTGACTCTGCTCCTTGAAGATAGGAACAAACACCACTTGGATGGGTGCCAAGTGCGGCGGCAGAACGAGACCGTTATCGTCGGAGTGGGTCATAATGAGCGCACCCATCAGACGCGTGGACACACCCCAAGAGGTAGCCCAGACATATTCGTATTTATTCTCCTTGCTGAGGAACTGTACATCAAAACTCTTGGCGAAGTTCTGACCCAGGAAGTGACTCGTACCCGCTTGCAATGCCTTACCGTCCTGCATCATCGCCTCAATGCAATACGTATTGAGGGCACCGGCAAAACGCTCGTTGGGCGACTTCACACCCTTCACCACCGGAATAGCCATCACTTTCTCCGCAAAGTCGGCATATACGTCTAACATCGTACGCGCATAATCCTCTGCCTCCTCCTTGGTAGCGTGCGCGGTGTGACCTTCCTGCCACAAGAACTCCGCGGTACGCAAGAACAGACGTGTACGCATCTCCCAGCGCATCACGTTGCACCATTGGTTGCACAGGATCGGCAGGTCACGATAGGACGAGATCCAGTTCTTATACGTGGACCAGATAATCGTCTCCGAAGTAGGACGGATAATCAGTTCCTCCTCGAGTTTAGCGTTGGGGTCAACCACCACACCCTTGCCGTTCGGGTCGTTCATGAGACGATGGTGGGTCACCACGGCGCACTCCTTGGCAAAACCCTCTACGTGTTCGGCTTCGCGGCTAAGGAAAGACTTAGGGATAAGCAAGGGGAAATAGGCATTCTTCACCCCCTGTTGCTTAAAACGGCGATCCAGTTCCTGCTGTATCGTTTCCCAGATGGCATAGCCGTAAGGCTTAATCACCATACACCCGCGAACCGCCGATTGCTCCGCTAAGTCCGCTTTTACTACTAATTCGTTGTACCACTTAGAATAATCCTCACTACGAGGCGTCAGTTTTTGAAAGTTTGCCATTATCTTAATGTATATTGTTTGCGTAATTGTTCAAACTGCTCAGGGTGCTGCTTGAGGTTTTCACTGATGCGTTTCAGCCATCCGCGGGCGGTGTCCCCTTTTTGAGCGTGCAAAGTTACAAAATTTTTATCAATAATCAAAGAAGGAAATGCAAAATGTTTGCAAAAAGCGTCTAAACACTGCTGTGAAGCATTGATTTTTCCCTCCAACGAGTACCCGGCGATGTGCATCGACACCAAAACCGCCCGTTCACAACCCACAACCCTCGGGTCAATCATCGGCTCGTTTTCCCACGTGTCCAACACAAACCGGTGTCCGCTATTTAGCAACGCCTGCTCATCCACCACTCCCCCGCGAGCAGCATTGATAATCACCGCCTCGGGACGGCACTGACGCAAGAACGCGGCATCGCATAAGTGATACGTCGGATAAGCCCCCTCCTTGGTTAGTGGCGTATGAAACGTAATCACATCGCACCCCCGCACATCCTCAAAGAGACCTAACGGCGGGTCATTGATAACAACCTCCATCCCTCGCGCCTTCGCCATTGCCGCTACTTTCTGACCCACATGACCGTACCCCACAATCCCAAGGGAGCGACCGCCTACCTCGTTGAGTGCCTCCTCGATATAGTCGCACACTGCCTGGGCATTGCACCCGGGAGCGGAGACGGCTTCAATATGACGGGCCTCACAATAGGCGGCATCAATATGGTCGGTACCAATCGTAGCCGTAGCGACAAACTCGACTTCACTGCCCTCCAATAACTCCTTATTTATTTTCGTACGCGTGCGCACGAACAGCGCCTGCGCGCGACGGACCACCTCCGGGGTAATCTGTTCGGGCTCCAGCGCGATAACCTCTACACCTGCGGAAGCAAGTGGGTCGGCTAAACAGGGAATATGTTTATCAATTATACTTAACATTATCTATCAGTCTCACCCCACCGCAATAGACGGTCACGCAACCGATGGCATTGGCAAAGGTAGTGGCCGGTTGCAAGGTGGTTTGGTCCACGATCTCGTAATACTCCACTTCCAATCCGTCAATGCCGTTAATCTCATCAATGACGCGCTGCTGCACCTCGCTCACCGTTCCCTGCCACTCACGACTGAGCATGAGTACACGCGAGATGTTCGTGGCCAGTTGCTTCGCCTCCGCACTGAGCAGCTCGTTGCGTGAGGATAGAGCCAGACCCGAGGCCTCCCGAACGATAGGACATCCGCATATCTCCAGTTTACCAAACGTATCCTTGAGGGCCGAACGCTCCACCATATGGTGGATGATGGCCAGTTGCTGGAAGTCTTTCTCACCGAAGTAAGCGCGGTCAGGTTGCACCAAGTAGAACAGACGGGACACCACTTGCACTACCCCATTGAAATGGCCGGGACGCATCTTGCCCTCCATAACGAGGTCCAGACCCGCGAAATCGAATTCGAAGGTAGTCTCCATCTCCTCCTGCGAGTACATCTCTTCAGGGGTAGGCGCAAAGACGTAATCGGCACCCAACGAGCTCAAGAACGCCGCATCGCGCTCCAGGTTACGAGGATACTTGCGTAAATCCTCTTTGTTGTTAAACTGGGTCGGATTGACAAACACACTGACTACTGCGATGTCATTTTCTTCAACGCACCGTTTCACGAGCGAAGCGTGCCCCTGATGGAGAGCTCCCATGGTGGGAACGAGACCTATCGTTTTGTGTTGCTCGCGGCAGTTCTTAACGACCGCTTGCAGGTCTTGTTTGGTAGAAAGAATTTGCATTATTTATCGTTTTTTTACGTTCTTAATTGGAAAAAACGTGCAAAGTTAGTGCTTTTTTATCAAAAAAACAAAAAAAAATGAAAAAAATAGTGCAAATATCAAAAAAAAGTTGTATCTTTGCAATGCGAAAAACTATACTCACCAAAAATGAACGCCTATGAATGAGCCAAATCGTATCTTATTTATCTCTCAAGAGATTGCCCCCTATTTGGCCGAAGAGACGCCGATACGCATTCTCAACCGCCAATTACCGGAGTGGTGTCAGAATGCAGGGTTTGAGACCCGCACGTTTATGCCTAAGTTTGGTGAGATTAACGAACGCCGCAACCAGTTGCATGACGTCATCCGTCTTTCGGGTGTGAACCTCATCATCGCGGATGCCGACCATCCGCTGCTCATCAAGGTGGCGAGTATGCCCGGAGCCCGTCTGCAGATTTATTTCATTGACAATGACGATTATTTCCATCGCCGCAAAGGAACTGCCGATGAAAACGGGAAGGAGTATGAGGACAACGACGAGCGTTGCGTGTTCTATGCCCGCGGGGTGCTGGAAACCGTTAAGAAACTGCGCTGGACGCCGACGATTGTGCATTGCTCAGGTTGGATGTCAGCCCTCGTTCCTCTGTATTTGAAGAAAGCGTATGCGGATACCCCCTTCTTTGCGAAAGCCAAAGTGGTGCTGTCCCTGGACGATAATGAATATACCACCCCGTTCGGCACGCAGTTTGCGGAAAAGATCAGCATCGAAGGTATTCAGCCATATCACCTGAGAGGTATTGCCGGTTTCCCCGTAGGCTACGAGGAGTTGATGCGCCTTGCCATAGACAATGCGGATGCGGTTATCTGCGCCAGTCAGAACATCAACCAACGCGTCATGAACTATGCGCAGACAAGTGGCAAACCGATGCTGAACTTCACAGAAAATCCGGACGATTATATCGCCTTCTACAATAGTTTATTGAAGGAATGACATGGGTTGAAAAAATCATATTAGTAGGGGCCATTGCGGGCGGATTGGTGGGGTGCAAGGATGACTCCTCTATGGCGGGTCGAGCCGTATTGGATGAGGAGGATGCCATCCTCGTTAGAGAAAACACTTTTCTTTTTAGTTCTACCATTGACACGTGCGACTATGTAGTAGCGGCAGCGGACTCGTTCCTTGTAGGCGAACGACATACCGAGGCCGGGGCTATCCGTGCCGACTTGCTCACGCAACTCGCTTGTCCGGTAGACTACGCTTATCCTGCCACCACGGAGTTTGACTCCATCAAGATATCCCTTTACTATAGTTCCTGGACGGGCGATAACTTAGCTCCGCTATCCATCAATATGTACGAGATGGATAGAGCCACGTTGGAATATGCACCCGAGCCTCCGTACCACACGAACGAGGACTTGAGTAAGTATTGCAGTCTTAGTCCGGATACGAAAATCTTAGAGCACGAACGTATCGTAGTAGCGGAACGCTATCAAGACTCCGCCTACTCGCTCGCTACGGAATCGTATCAGCCGATGGTATCGTTTAAGGTAGACCCGAGCAGCGAGTTCTTCCAACGATTCACCTCTCATAAAAAATATACCACGCAGGAGGATTTCAATCAGAACATCCTCAAGGGGATATATATCACTACCGATTTCGGTGGATCCACTGTCCTCCACGTAACGGATGTAACGATGGAAGTCTACTACCATTTCTCGTACAAGACTTTCCTCGGTCGGGACACAACCGTGAAGGACATAAAAGGCTTCTATGCCAATGCAGAGGTCAAACAACTCAACCGCTACGTCTATGAAGATCGGGCCGCATTATTAGATAGCCTACGCTCCGATACGCTCTACGACTATCTGGTGGCTCCGGCGGGTATCTACACGTATATCGATCTGCCGATACGGCAGATATACGATACCATCTTAGGGGACCAATATGGCAAAAAGAGTGCCTACGTGAACCTCGCCCAACTGCGGGTACAAGTGTATGACAGCACTTGGGTAACCTCCATAACCGATAATACTCGCTTGGCTCCGCAAGCGAGTTACGTGCTCCTTATCCGAGCCGGAGAACAGAATGCGCGCTTACACTCGTTCTTTGAGAATAAAGAACTGCCTATGGATACGGTCGCAGTCCTTAGCCAACTCTATTCCGGAGTGGATTCCGTAGGAAACACCATCCGCTATTATTCGTTTGATATCTCTACGATTTTAACCAATGTCCTGCATACTTCTCCGGATAAGCTCAATAGCGAACAAGATCAGATGCGGGTCGCTTTGGTACCGGTAACAGCCGTCTTCTCAACGGACAACAATCGCGTCATCTCTATCAAAGAGGCGCAAACCGTATCGGCTACGCGCCTATATAGCGCAAAAAATCCTGCAACGCACATGTCGTTGCAGGTTGTAAGTTCGCTGTTCTCCAATATCTATCGATAGAACAAGTTACAAAATCGCTTGGTAAGCGGCAGCATCCATCAGGGTGTTGAGTTCGCTTGCGTCGGTAAGGCGGATCTTAATCATCCAACCTTCCCCATAAGGATCGTTGTTCACCTTCTCGGGGGCATCATTCAAGGCCTCGTTGACCTCTAAGACCTCGCCCGTGGCCGGCATATTCAGGTCCGAAACGGTCTTAACCGCCTCTACCGAACCAAAGACCTCGCCTTGGGCAATGGTCTCGCCTACGGTATCAATATCCACAAAAACGATCTCACCTAACTCAGATTGAGCATAATCGGTAATGCCTACATAGGCAATATCACCTTCCACACGAATCCATTCGTGCTCCTTGGTGTATTTAATGTTCGTCGGAAAATTCATATTCGTAATTAATTAGTTGCTTTAATCTGGTCTCCCAATGCCGACATAGCGCAACGGAAGCCAATGGCATTCGAACTCTTCGTTTGCTCCAAATAACGACGGGTAGAAGGATTGAGCCAGTAGATACGATCGTTCCAAGCGCCCCCCTTATAAACACGGGTCGTCTCAGTAATCGAGGGGGCTAAGATATCCGTAGGATCTTTCTTTACGGGTTGACCGTTGACCACCTCCTCCGTCGGATTGAGCGGATAGTCAGTCTTAATAGCATATGCCAACTCGCCATCCCTAACGGAACGTTTATCACCGCCTTCTACCATCTGGTGCATCACACAACCCATAGAGTCAATGATAATGTGACCATATTCGATGAGCGGCTGCGTAAACACATTTCCGCGGAAGGAGTTATATTCGGTAACCTCCTGGTTGCTGGTCTCACGATAGACGTCCAGTACCCACTCGTTTACGTTACCGGCCATATTATACAATCCAAAATCATTCGGACCATAAGCATCCACCGGAGCGGTTGTTACGTATCCGTCATTAGCGGCGCCGCTCACACCCATCAAGTCACCACGACCACGGGTGAAGTTCGCTTGCATCATTCCCTTCGTCTCCTTACTTAAGTCACGCGGATGATAACCCGACCAAGGATAGATCTTACCCTCAATCGTCAAACCGTCTTCGCCGGCTACAGGAGCATAAGCAGCAAACTCCCATTCCGCTTCGGTCGGGAGACGATAATCAATCACCATAATACCATCGGCTACGTTCACCTTACGCTCATTGCCATTGCCGTCGTATAAGGCTTTACGTCCGCCCATCGGCACATACGTATTGTCTAACAGGTACTTCTCGGTATTGAAAACAAAGCGATCACGAATAAACTCGTAGTTCGGACGATACATGTTCTGCCCCTCTGTAGTCCGGATATCGTTCTTGATCTCTACGGGATCCATCCAGTAGCCGTTCTCGGCTTCCCATTCATCTTTCGCTACCTCGTCATAGATAGGATCTAGCGAACCGAAATCCGGATAAGCCAACAGACCTGCCTTAATCAGCAACATCTCGTTTACGCGGTCCGTACGCCATTGGCAGTAACGCATCGCTTGCTCCCAACTAACACCTACCACGGGGTAGAAGGAGAACATCGTGCTCTCAAAATAATTCTGGATATAGGGCTCATTGTACGCCAAATCATCTTGCCAAACCCGTTGATCCGGAGCCGCCTTCTTCACTAACTCGGGGGCTACTTGACCAAACACGCTCTCCATCCAATGGTAATACTCCCGCCAGTTGAGGTTGGAGATCTCATATTTATCCATATAGAAGGAACTAACCGTAATGGTACGATGCGCATTGTTGCGAGGCGCAGTAATAAACTCGTCCTTCTCACCAATGGTGAACACACCTCCCTGAATAGGAATCATTCCCGTCGGAGCCGTACTCAAACCTTCAGCGGCTTGGAAATTATTCGTCTTCGTATCGAAGTAATTCCAACCGGTGGTGTTCGAAACTTTCGTGTTTAAATCTCGCTTGTCTGCGCAGGCGCACAGGGTGATTAACCCAATAAAAAGCAAACATTTTGTGTACTTCATATCACGTGATTTTATTTTCAACTTGCAAAGATACACTTTTTTTTCAAATTACGCAAATTTTTTTGCTTTTTTTTGCTTTTTTTTTGCATATATGGGGAAAAAGTTGTAATTTTGTAGTCCATTTGAGAAAGATGCTTGCGCCACGCGTCATAGGGATACTGAATATCTCCCCGGATAGTTTTGCCGATTCGGGGAAAAAACAAGATACCCTATCGGTGGTGAAGCGGGCGGTTCAAATGGTGGAGCAAGGGGCGTTTGGTATTGATATCGGAGCCGTAGCCACCCACCCGGGAGCGCCCCTGGTCGAGGAACAAGAGGAATGGAGACGGTTATCGGCCATCCTGCCGGCGATTCGTCAGGCCTTACCTACAACGCCGCTCTCCGTCGACACCTATCGGGCCTCTGTCGCGCAGCGGGCAATCGACATTGCCGGAGTGGAGGTGATTAACGACATCTCCGGCGGGCAGTGGGACGAGCAGATGTGGGAGGTGGTGGCGAAGACCAAAGTAGGGTATGTAATGGGGCACACATTGGGTACCGTGGCAGAACCGACAAAAGAAGGTCATTATGACAACCTGATGGCGGACATCATCGATTATTTTGTTCGTCGGCTGGATCAGGTACATCAAAAAGGCATAAACAAGGTAATCATCGATCCGGGATTCGGGTTCTCCAAGACGACGGAACAGAACCTCTATCTCTTGCACCACTTGCGTTACTTGCAATGCTTGCAAACCCCTATGATGGTAGGGCTATCCCGCAAGCGGATGATTTACGAACCCTTAGGTGTAGCCCCCACCTCACCTCAAGCGTTAAGCGGCACATTACAAGCGGAGCGTATCGCTCTCGAACAAGGAGCAACGTACCTGCGCGTACACGATATTAAGGAAACAATAGAACTATGTTAGGACTTCATTTCGGCATCAAGGATGTCATCGACATCTTACTGGTAGCGACCATCTTATATTATGGTTACGTCATTCTGCGTCGCTCCGGAGCAGCGAACCTGTTCTGGGGAATCTTCGCCTTCCTCATCATCTGGGTACTCGTATGCTTTGTCTTCCAACTCGAACTGACGGGTGCCCTCTTCGACCGCATCATCAGTGTAGGTGCCATAGCACTCATTGTGCTCTTCCAAGAGGAGATACGTTCATTCTTCTACCACGTAGGTTCACGGTTCAGTGCCTTCAAACTACGCAATAAGATTGTACGCGAGGAGGAACGTGAACAGCAGATACAACAGATTATGACGGCTTGCCTCACGATGTCGCAAGAGAAGATCGGGGCCCTCATCGTCCTGCGTAACAAACAAGAACTAGGGGTGTTTATGGATACGGGAGAGAAAGTGGATGCGGTCGTTTCGGCGCGTCTCATTCGCAATCTGTTCTTTAAGAACTCCCCCTTACATGACGGGGCGATGTTTATTGCGAAAAACCGCATTGAATGTGCGGGATGCATCTTACCCGTCTCCCGAAATAAGAATATTCCTAAGTTCTATGGTCTTCGTCACCGCGCGGCGTTGGGCCTGACCGAAGTGTCGGACGCTACCTGTATCGTCGTTTCCGAAGAAACGGGTAGTATATCCGTAGCCCAACACCAAGAGATAAAAATGGTGAACGAGAGCGAACTGCGCTCTATTATATATAAGGAGTTAAATTAATGGACATCTAATTTTTGAATATATGTTTAAACGTACTTTAGTTACTTCAGCCCTTCCGTATGCAAACGGACCGGTGCACATCGGGCACTTAGCCGGTGTCTATGTCCCTGCCGATATCTACACGCGCTATCTGCGTCTCAAGGGAGTTCCCGTCCTTTTTGTCGGCGGCAGTGACGAGCACGGTGTCCCCGTGACCATTCGCGCTCGCAAGGAGGGAATCACTACCCAACAAGTAGTGGACCGTTATCACTCCCTCATCAAACAATCCTTTGAGCAGTTCGGCATCAGTTTCGATGTCTATTCGCGTACCACATCGTCTATTCATCACCGGTTTGCTTCGGATTATTTCCGCAAACTCTATGATAACGGGAAGTTCATCGAACAAACGACGGAACAGTTCTTCGATCCCGAGACCCAAGAGTTCCTTACGGACCGCAATATCAAAGGCGAATGCCCGCGTTGTCACGCCCAAGGCGCCTATGGCGACCAATGCGAGAAATGCGGGGCCACCCTCTCGCCCGATGAGCTCATTAATCCCTACAATGCCGTCAACGGGAACCCGCTGACTAAGAAAGCGACCTCCCACTGGTACTTGCCCTTAGACCAATACCAGTCGTGGCTCGAGAACTGGATTCTGGAAAACCATAAGGAGTGGCGTCCGAACGTCTACGGACAATGTAAGTCCTGGCTCGATGGCGGACTCAAGCCCCGTGCCGTCACCCGTGACCTGGATTGGGGTATCCCCGTACCCGTAGAGGGAGCCGACGGGAAAGTACTATACGTATGGTTCGATGCACCGATTGGTTATATCTCCAATACCAAAGAACTCTGTGACGCACAGCCGGAGAAATACGGGAAGTGGGAGACATGGTGGAAAGACCCCGAGACCCGACTCATCCACTTCATCGGCAAAGACAATATCGTGTTCCACTGCATCGTCTTCCCGTCTATGCTGAAGGCAGATGGGTCGTATATTCTACCCGATAACGTTCCTTCCAACGAGTTCCTCAACCTCGAAGGCGATAAGATATCTACCTCCCGCAATTGGGCAGTGTGGCTCAATGAGTACCTGGAAGACTTCCCGGGCAAACAGGATGTGCTGCGCTATGTGCTGACCGCCAACGCACCGGAGACCAAGGATAATGACTTCACTTGGGCCGACTTCCAAGCACGCAACAACAACGAACTTGTAGCCATCTATGGTAACTTCGTCAATCGCGCTTTGGTGCTGACGCAGAAATATTTCGACGGCAAAGTGCCGGCTTGCCACGGCCTCAACGACTACGACCAATCGACCTTGGCGGAGTTTGCTAATGTTAAAGCCCAACTCGAAGACCTACTCGAGAACTTCCGTTTCCGCGACGCCCAGAAAGAGGCCATGAACCTCGCCCGTATCGGCAACAAGTACTTAGCCGATACCGAACCGTGGAAACTGGCGAAGACCGATATCGACCGCACCGCTACTATCCTGCATCTGGCACTGCAGATTGCCGCTAACCTCAGTATCGCTTTCGAACCCTTCCTACCCTTCTCGTCGGCTAAACTGCGCGAGATGCTGTCAATGAGCGAAGTAAACTGGGATCGCTTAGGTGCTATCGACTTGCTGTTGGAGGGACATGCCTTAGGAGAGGTGAGTCTGCTCTTTGAGAAGATCGAAGACGAGGCAATCCAGCACCAACTCGACCGTCTGGCACGTATCAAAGCCGAGAACGAGGCAAAAGCCAAAGAGGAGGAGGCAAAGAACTGGAAACCCGCTGCCATCAAGGCCGATACCTCCATTGACGAGTTTGATAAGATGGATATCCGCGTAGCGACGGTGATGAACTGTGAACCCGTGAAGAAATCCGAACGGCTGTTGCAGTTTACGCTCGATGATGGTATGGGTGGTCGCACGATCTTAAGCGGTATCGCGCAATCCTATCCCGACCCGTCGGTACTGATAGGCAAACAAGTGCTGTTCATCGCTAACTTCCCACCGCGTAAGATGATGGGTATCGAGAGCCAGGGAATGATCCTTTCCGCCGTGGATGCAGATGGCCGTTTGGTCGTTACCACGGTCTCTCAATCCGTCAAAAACGGGGCTCAAGTAGGGTAAAGTGAGGAAAAAGTACGGTTTTTTGCACAAAAAGTGCAGAAAAATTTGCGTATGTCAAAAAAAAACAGTACTTTTGCAACCGCTTTCGTGAAAAACGAGGCGGGGTAGCTCAGCTGGTTAGAGCGCATGATTCATAATCATGAGGTCCCCGGTTCAATCCCGGGCCCCGCTACCAAAACAAAAACGCAACCCATCGGGCTGCGTTTTTTGTATAATAAAAGGTATTCGCTTGCGCGGATACCTTTTTGCGGTGCGGACGGGACTCGAACCCGTGACCTACGGCGTGACAGGCCGGTATTCTAAACCAACTGAACTACCGCACCAGGGACTTTCTCTCTCGAAAGCGGGTGCAAAGGTACTACATTTTTTTGATATGACCAAATTTTTTGAACGTTTTTTTTCAAAAAAATGCATTTTTAGGATTTTTTTAGGGTAGAAAGGGCTAAAATTGCGAAAAAAACGCCAAAGAGTATTGTATAATTCCTATTTTTTTTGTAATTTTGCACGTCATTTTTGGATTAGGAATAGAGTTATGTCCCGCATTCAAGATAAGAATAAGGTTTATGAGTTCTTTCGTCCGTTTGTCGATTGGATGTTTCGCCATTCATATCGCCATTTCCAGTATGTAGGTCGAGAGAATATCCCTACGGACGGAGCCATCATTTTTGCCCCTAACCACACCAATGCCCTCTGCGACGCGATGTGCATCTTAGGAATTGACGGTCGCCGTAAGGTCTTTGTGGCGCGGGCGGATATCTTTAAGAGCCCCAAACAAGCCAAATTGCTCAATTTCTTCAAGATCATGCCCATCAATCGCATGCGTGATGGAGCAAGTGAAGTCAAAAAGAATGACGAAACGATGGATAAGGCCGTCGAGGTACTCGGCGATGGTGTTCCCTTCTGCATCCTGCCCGAAGGAACCCACCGTCCCAAACACTCGCTGCTACCGCTGGGAAAGGGAATCTTCCGTATTGCCTTACGAGCAAACGAGCAGTTCGGTAAAGAGAAGCCCATCTATATCGTACCCGTAGGGTTGGAGTATGGGGATTTTTATCATCTATGGGATTCACTGACCGTCAACATCGGCAAGCCCATCAATGTGACCGAGTTCGTGAAGGACATACAAGCTAGCGCAAGTGAAGAACTCACCCAGCCGCAGATTATTAATGCCTTGCGCGAGGAGTTGACCCAACGTATGCGCGAACAGATTATGTGGGTGCCCGATGACGAACATTATGAGGAGAACATCAAAAAACTGCAAGACAACCCACCCGCTCCGTTTGATAAGTTCAAGAAACATAAGATGCCCCGTTGGGTGTTGCTGATCTTGCTTATTCTGATGACGCCGCTCTTCTTGGTATGTGCTGCTGTTACGTTGCCCATCTGGCTCGTATGGTTTATTATCCGCGGCAAGTTCAAGGATCCTGCCTTCCACAACTCGGTGCAATACCTATGGCAGCTCATCTGTATCCCGCTGCTGCTGTTTATTCAAGCACCATTCTGGATGTTCTTCCAGGAATATCTATATCAAGTACGTAAGTTCCAAAACAGTTGAGAATTATGATGAGAGTGTATATTATTTTGGCATTGTATATTGTTGCCCCCGTAT
>CALCGR010000110.1 GCA_937901025.1 uncultured Bacteroidales bacterium | reverse complement strand
GAAATGGCGAAGATTCCGCAGGGTCCATTGGAGAAGAAATGGACGAATTACAAAGACCACCAAAAACTGGTCAATCCTGCCAACAAACGTCGTTTGGACATCATCGTTGTAGGTACGGGTCTTGCCGGTGCATCCGCAGCCGCTACCTTAGCCGAACTGGGCTTCAACGTGCTTAACTTCTGCATTCAGGACAGTCCTCGTCGCGCGCACTCGATTGCCGCACAGGGAGGTATCAATGCCGCTAAGAACTACCAAAACGACGGTGACTCCGTTTATCGTCTCTACTATGACACCATCAAAGGTGGTGACTATCGTGCTCGCGAAGCGAACGTTTATCGTTTGGCTGAAGTAAGTAATAACATCATCGACCAATGCGTAGCGCAAGGTGTTCCGTTCGCCCGCGAATACGGCGGATTGTTGGACAACCGTTCGTTCGGTGGCGCCCAAGTGAGCCGTACTTTCTATGCGAAAGGTCAAACGGGTCAACAACTGCTGCTCGGCGCTTACAGCGCTTTGAGCCGTCAGATCGGTAAGGGCAAGGTGAAGATGTACAACCGTCACGAGATGTTGGACGTCGTCCTCATCAAGGACGCTGACGGCGTAGAACGCGCTCGCGGTATCATCGCCCGTAACCTCATCACCGGTCGCATCGAGCGTTACTTCGGTCACGCGGTCGTCATCGCCTCCGGCGGTTATGGTAACACGTTCTTCCTGAGCACCAACGCGATGGCTTCCAACGGTTCGGCGGCGATGCAGATTTACCGCAAGGGCGCGTATTTCGCTAATCCTTGCTATGCGCAGATCCACCCGACCTGTATCCCTAAGCACGGCGATTTCCAGTCGAAGTTGACGCTCATGTCCGAGTCGCTGCGTAACGATGGCCGTATCTGGGTTCCGAAGAAACTCGAGGACGCCCAGAAACTGCAACGCGGTGAAATCAAGGGTCGCGACATCCCCGAGGAGGATCGTGACTACTACTTGGAGCGTCGTTATCCGGCTTTCGGTAACCTCGTTCCCCGTGACGTGGCTTCGCGTGCCGCTAAAGAGCGTTGCGACAAAGGTTTTGGTGTGAACAACACCGGATTGGCTGTCTTCCTGGATTTCAGTGACGCTATCCAACGCCTGGGCAAAGACGTCGTAGCGCAGAAATATGGTAACCTGTTCCAGATGTACGAGAAGATCGTGGACGAGAACCCTTACGAGAACCCGATGATGATCTTCCCCGCTATCCACTATACGATGGGTGGTATCTGGGTAGACTACGAACTGCAAACATCCATCAAGGGTCTGTTCTGTATCGGTGAGGCTAACTTCTCCGATCACGGCGCTAACCGTCTGGGTGCCTCCGCTTTGATGCAAGGTCTGGCGGATGGTTATTTCGTTCTGCCTTATACGAT
>CALCGR010000109.1 GCA_937901025.1 uncultured Bacteroidales bacterium | reverse complement strand
AACCAAGGACACATGGATTTTCAGTCCATTGCTCTACCACCTGAGCTAAGGTACCTTTCGCGAAATCGCCCTTTTTGAGCGAAAGCGGGTGCAAAAGTACGGCTTTTTTTTGACATACACAAATTTTTTTGCAAAAAAATACAAAAAATTCGCTTTTTTCTATGAATTTGCAGGTTATTGCCATCGCACATAACGGTTTTTCCGATAAATTCGGTATCCCGCGACAGTCCCGTCCCGACTCCAAAATCGAGACCCGCATCGTGTTCGAACCCGCCTTCCGGGATGAGAACCTGTTGAGAGGAATCGAAGACTACTCGCACCTCTGGCTGCTGTGGGAGTTTAGTGAGGTGCACGATGCACGATGCACAATGCACGATGAAGCACGATACAAGGCGACGGTGAGGCCGCCGAGGTTAGGGGGAAACACCCGCATGGGAGTGTTCGCTACCCGCTCGCCCTTCCGGCCGAACCCGATAGGACTGACGTCCGTAGAGTTGCTGCGCATCGAGAAAACCGCCGAAGGACCGGTGCTCATCGTCCGCGGAGCGGATGTGATGGACGGTACCCCGATCTACGATATCAAACCGTATTTGACTTATTCCGATTGTCATCCCGAGGCAAGAAACGGGTTCGGAGAAGAACATAAGGATTATAAGTTGAAGGTAGAGTGGCTAAAACCCTACTCCTCTACTCCCCTACCCCCCTACTCCCAAATAGAGGAGATTTTGAGTCAGGACCCGAGGCCGGGGTATCAAGAGGACCCGGAGCGGGTGTATAAACTCGATTATGCGGGGTGGCACGTGGAGTTCCGGGTCGAGAAAGGAACGGCATACATTCTTTTTCTTGCTAAAATTGGTTAAAAAAGTGGAATATATTTGCGTGTTCCATTTTTTTTTCGTATCTTTGCAGCCAATTTGTATGACTATACAAAAACACGCTTAAAAATTAACAAAATATTATTATGAAAAAATTCGTTTTAGTTTTGGTTCTGGCTGCGATGAGTTTCTATGCGTGGGCCGGATACGGAATCTTAGTTAATGGTTGCCAATATTATGCCGGCACCCAAAATCCCAACCCGGGTGATCCGTCGTTTCAGGAGTATATGTGTCTGGGACTGAATTTGAATAGCGGTGACGCGTTGTGTCTGTACGACGATTCGAATGGCGGTAAGTGGGTGGTAGATTTAGACCCCGCTTCCGTAAAGGCGTTCACCAAAGGCAACTCGTCTTATTCGTGCACCACTACAGGTATTTACGATTTCTACATCAAACTTAAATATCAGCAAGACCAACTGTATGTCGGCAATGGTAGCGGAAAGGCTACCCCGACGGATATTTGTGTTTTCACTCCTTGCATCGCCGGTAACGGCGTAGAAGGCAATCCCTGGTGCTGCGGATTGGACTGGGATGAGAAGGGCTGTCCGATGACGGATGGCAGTATCTCTTATACCGCTCTTCCTGCCGGTGCATACGAGTTTAAGATTACCGACGGCACGTGGAACAGGAGTTGGGGCGGAAGCGATGTTGATGCTGCTGCCAGTACGCCCGGTTATGCCACTACTGCGGATGGGAACGTAACGTTTAAGATCGGTCAACCCGCAGACATTACGATTACTTTTGCGGACAGCAAGATTGTGCTGGTTTCCTCCGTTCCGTTCGAAAAAGTGTGGACGGGTTCGGTACCTGCCCAATGTACGGATATCATGCTGCAAGGGTTCTTCTACGACTCCTATGAGGTGGATTCGACTCACGCGGGAACGCTGACTTACGGTGATACCCGTTGGACGACGCTGCAAGAGAAAGCCGGTCAGATCGGCGCCAGTTTCGATATGATCTGGTTACCGCCTTCGGCTTTGGCTTCCGGTACAGGTTATCACCCCAGACAATTCTCGAATCAGAACTCCGATTGGGGTACCCGTGCGGAATTGCAAGAGTTGATTAAGCAATTGCACAATGCCGGAACGAAAGTGATTGCGGATATCGTCATCAACCATATCGAGGCGATGGGCAGCTGGTGCGACTTCTCGGTACAAAACTTCGCCGAATACGGTATATTTGAACCCGACGGCAGTTGGATCTGCAACACCGACGAGATGAACTGGCCCGAATACAACGCCGACACGCTCGCCGGTGAGTGTTGGGGTACGGCTACGGGTAATGATGATGACGGGGAGAACTGGGAAGGTGCCCGCGACTGGAGTCACGATATGCCGAAGGTACAAGAGATGTTCAAAGCTTATCTGCAATGGATGAAGAACGTGATTGGTTACGACGGTTGGCGTTACGATAAGGGTGACGGCTTTAACAACTGGCATATGTGGAACTACAACCAGGCCTCGCATCCGGAGTTCGCCGTGATGGAGTGCTGGAGAGGCAATAATGAGATTAAATGGCACATTGATGAAGGTAAGAAAGACGTTGCCGCTTTTGACTTCCAAAACAAATATTACGCTTTCAATGAAGGTATCGCCGGTTGGAATTACGACCACCTCGTGGTCGGCGGTAAGCAAGACTGGGGCAATGGTGTGGGATTGATTCAAACGGGCTATCAACGCAATGCGGTTACGTTCATTGATAACCACGACACGTTCCTCAGGGACAATAATGAGTTTGGCGGTTTCGGCAAGTCCCTGACGGCGGAGATGAAGAGCCGTCTGTTAATGGCGAACGCCTGGTTGCTGTCGATGCCGGGTGTACCGTGCGTATTCTATCCGCACTGGATAACCTATCAGAAAGAGATTGACGAGATGATCAACGCCCGCCGCGTAGCCGGTGTACATAGCGAGAGCGAGGTGAAGGAAGAGGAATCGAGTAACGACGGATATAAAGCCACGGTAGTCGGTAAGAACGGTTATCTGATTATCACGTTAGGTGACAAGAAGATTGACAAGGCGACCGGTGATAACAAGTGGTTAGATGACTATGGTTACGAGAAACTGGCTTCGGGTGACTTATATGCTATTTGGGTAACCCACACGAATG
Organism: uncultured Bacteroidales bacterium; assembly: GCA_937901025.1. GTDB lineage: Bacteria > Bacteroidota > Bacteroidia > Bacteroidales > Paludibacteraceae > Colicola. Next base: position 20,345 of record CALCGR010000109.1, on the reverse strand, counting down.
CGGTAGCGAGTCGAATCATCGCTACGCCGGATCGTAGTTTCGAGGACCGCGAGTTAGGTATCGATGTAGAGATGATCACGAAGGGCGGAACGGGTACACCGGTCATCTATTACACAACCGATGGTACAACCCCGACGACGGCTTCGAGCGTCTATACCGGAACGTTGCATTTCGATACCACAACGGTAGTGAAAGCCATTGCGGTGAACGAAGGTGTAGCCTCGCAAGTATATACGTTTACCTACACCTATCGTGAGCCGTTGCCTCGCGGTATCCGCGTATACTTCGATAAGCCGGACATATGGGAAGACGTTTATTTCTACGCTTGGGAACCGGGTGTGGACAGCGTAGGTCAACCCACCTCCACGAACCTGATGGGAGCTTATCCGGGTCAACGTATCTATCGCAATAACGAAGGATGGTTTATGTATGAGTTTGATGCCTCGATTGATACCGTACATTTCTGCATTAGTTCGGGTGACGACTGCGGTAAGCTCAATGTCCGTTCCAACGATTTGAAAGCCGATTATGATGTTTATTACGAGTGGGAAGCAGGGTTTGAAGCCGAAGAGAAGCATGAGTTGTTGATAGAGGATCCGCAACCGCTGAATCCGGACTTCGACTTGGAGGTGAGTCCGGCTTCCGGTATCTTCCGCAGTAAGGAAGAGGGACAAAAGATATTGCTGACCGCCATTGGTATTGAGGGTGCAGATATCTATTACTCCATCGATGGTTCCGATCCAGCATCCTGCGCTACGCCGGGTAAGGATACGGTACAGCTGACGATTCACGAGAGTTGCACGCTCAAGGCCTATGCCTTCGACCTCGTTTCGAAAAAACAGACGGAGATAAAAGAGTGCAAGTATACCTACAAAGAGCCCCAACAGGGCGCAATGACAGTGAGGTTCTTCAAGCCGCACGATTGGCCGCAACCGTACCTGTATGCCTTCACTCGCGTGAAATTGGGGAAAAATAAAGATACCCCTTATCCGCTCAATGGGGATAAGAAGAATGCACAATGGCCCGGTATGAAATGGACAACGTTTGAGACGCAGATGAATGAGGAGACGCACGTACTGGATAGTATTTATTCCTTCACCTTCCCGGAGGAGATTAAGGATATCTACGTCATCTTCAATATCGGCAGTAACAAGACGCAGACCCAGGATATCTACTTCACCGAGTCGATGTGCTATGTCTGGAATCCCGATTGCCGCAAAGCCGTTGAAAATGAAAACTGCGATGGTAAAGATCAACCGGTCGTGGCACTGGAGACCCCGTCGGCGAAGACGGCAAGCCGTAAGTTCTTAGAGAATAACCAACTCTTTATTCGCGTCAAAGAAGGCGTGTATGACATCTTTGGCAGACGCAGATAAGTATGAAAAAATCGATTCTATTCATCCTCTTTGCTTTGGCGGCTATCCCGATGATGGCTGCCAAAGTGTATTTTGTTAATTCGCCGAAGTGGACGACAGTAAAAGCTTACCTCTGGACCAATGGCGATGAGATGGCCTGGCCGGGACAAACCATGACCAAGGAGACCGGACTGCATTGCACGAAGGGCGATGTGTATTCCGTCGAAGCGGGGAGTTATAAGTACATTATTTTCAGTAATAACGGTTCCCCGCAAACCTCCGACCTCACCCTGGATTCCGCCCGTCCGTATTGGTATAACGAGATGCCGTATGCCTCGATTGAGGAGATTGAGCGCGACGTACCCGTCACCCCGGTGGGGGTACCCGACGAGTCGGAGGATGTGATACTGCAAGGATTCTACTGGGATAGTAATGAGACTTCCGCTAAGTATGGCTGCACCAAATGGTCGAAACTGACTCCGCAAGTAGAGGAAGACCATTGGGGCGAGTGCTTCACGATGGTGTGGTTGCCGCCTTCGTCTAACTCCACGGGCGGATTAGGTTATCACCCCACAGCACTGGGTTCGTTCAATAACTCGGCCTTGGGTACGCAAGGTACGTTAACCACCCTGATAACGAAGTTGCACGATAACCATATCAAAGTGATTGCGGATATCGTCATCAACCATATCGGCAACCGGTCCAGTTGGTGTGATTTCGCGGCCCAGTCCTTTGGACAATATGGGGTTTTCAATCCCCAAGACACGTGGATATGTTCCACCGACGAGGTGAATACCGACTCCAGGGCGGGTTCGTGTAAGGGTTTTGCCAAAGGCAACCCGGACGACGGGTATGGTTCGGAAGCTAATTACACCGGCGCTCGCGACTGGGACCATAAGAACGCGGAGGTGCAATCCATGTGCAAAGCCTATCTGAAATACTTACTCAATTCGATGAACTACGATGGTTTCCGTTACGACTATTGCAAGGGTTTTAACATGAGTCACATCAAGGATTATAACCAGGCGAGCAAACCCTATTTTTCCGTCTTAGAGTATTGGGACGGGGATAAGAACACCCTCAAGACGCGTATCGACAACACCGGCAAGAACACGATGACCTTCGACTTTGCGGCTAAGTACAGCGTCTTCCGCGACGGCATCTACAAGAAGAACTACAATAAACTCAAAGGCGAAGGCTTACGCTCGTTAGGGTATAGTAAGTATGCGGTGATGTTCATCGATAACCACGATACGTTTGCCCGCTCGGAGAACGAGGATGTAGCGGGTAAGAAAGACGGGTCGAGTATCAACGACAAAGATCTGATGATGCGCTGCAATGCCTACCTGCTGTCGATGCCGGGAATCCCGTGCGTGTTCTATCCGCACTGGGTGACGTATAAGACCGAGATCACGGCGATGGCAAAAGCCCGTCGCGCCGCCCGTATCCATAGCGAGAGTCAGGTATCCGAAGAAGCCGGCAATGGCTACTACAAAGCCACCATCACCGGGAAAGGCGGTGGTTCGGTGGTGTTGTACTTAGGTTCCGCTGCCTCGCAAGCGGCTCCCTCCGGGTACACAACCGCCATCAAGGGCGACACCTATGCTATGTATTATAAGAACGGCGCCGGAACCGGTTGGGAAGCAATCCAAGAAGTTGCTCCGCAACAGGGACGCAAGGTGTTGATGAACGGACAGTTGTTCGTTGAGCATAACGGGGCTTATTACGATATGTTCGGACATAAACAAAAATAAATAAAGAGAACCATGAAAAACAAATTCTTTTTACTCCTGCTGAGTGCTTGTGCGCTGATGAGCCAAGCACAAGTGACCACTGACCCTGCGATTGTACCGAGAGGGTATAAGGGGGAGATAACGATTACCTTTGACGCTACCAAAGGAACCGCCGGCATGAAAGGAGCCACTCAATGCTATGCGCATACGGGTATAACGTATAATGGTCAGTCATGGCAAAAAACGGGTGAGTGGCGCGACGGGAAAGAGAAATATAAGTTGACCAATATAGGTACAGATCTCTGGGAACTGAAGATTACACCAAATATGTTTGAATACTATGGTGTGCCGGAGACAACGGATATAACACAAATTTGTCTTGTCTTCAACGATGGTCCTAAAGGAAGCAAGGAGGGTAAAGCTACCGGCGGACGGGATATCTTCATCGACTTAGGCGAAGCCCCGTGCGAGGATATCTGGACGAACTTTACGCCGGCTGCGGTGACGAATAAGACGCGTCCGAACGGAATAGTCAACGGTATCTATTATGGTCAGGACGGCACCTCGGTTACCCTATGTACGTATGCCGCCTCTACCTCGGCGGCGGCGAAGCACGTGTTCCTGCTGGGGGATATGACCGGTTGGAAACTGAGCAATGACTATCAACTCTATAAGGATGGTAACTATTTCTGGATTGAACTCACGGGTCTGACGCCCGGTAAGGAGTATGCGTTCCAATATGTGGTGGAGCGCGCGGATGGTCAACATATACAGATTTCCGACCTGTTCTCCGAGAAAGTGATTCACCCCGACGACCAATATGAGCCTAAGTCTGTGGACCCGACCCTGATGGAGTATCCTCGCTGCGGCGCGGATGGCGGTTATGTGACGGTGATTCAACCGGGCAAAAAAGCCTATGATTGGTCGAGCGCTACATTAAACTTCAAGCGTCCGAACAAGAATAACCTCATCATCTACGAGCTTTGGGTGTACGACTATACCACCGACCGCTCGCTGAAGGGCTTGATGAAACAGTTGGATTATATCCAAGGGTTAGGTGTGAATGCGATTGAACTCATGCCCGTTTGCGAGTTCGACGGAAACTACAACTGGGGTTATTCACCCAACCACTATTTCGCATTGGATAAGGCATATGGTACGCCCACGATGTACAAACAGTTTATTGACGAGTGCCATAAACGCGGCATAGCGGTGATTATGGATATGGTCTTCAACCACGCTACCGGTCTTAACCCGATGAATAAACTCTACCCGTATGGTACGGATTTGAAGAATAACCCTTGGTTTAATGTCACGGCTCCGCACGGGGATAACGTATACGAAGACTGGAACCACGATTTTCAACCCGCACAAGATATGTTCGATCGCGCCCTCCAATATTGGCTGACCGAATATAAGGTGGATGGTTACCGTATGGACCTTAGTCACGGTTTCTGCGGCAAGAACTGCAATGAACTCAAGAACAACCTTGTCCGGATGCAAAAAGCGATTCAGTCCGTGAGCCCGGATGCGTATTTCATTCAGGAATACTGGGGTTCTAATCCTTCGCAATCCACGCTCGTTGGTCTTGGTATGATGTGTTGGTCGGGTGGTAGCGGACTAAACAATGCCTATAGTCAGATTGCTATGGGTTGGCTCGACAAAGACGATGCCATCGATGGTGGTAATGCAGGTAACGGTTATGTCACTTATTGCGAGAGTCACGATGAGGAGCGCAACTTCTACAAGGTCAAAACCTATGGCAACGGTAACCTCAAGACCAACGAGTCAGCCCGACTGCATCGTGTGCCGATGGTGCGCGCCCTGAATATCCTACTCAACGGACCCCATATGCTCTATCAGTTCGGCGAACTGGGTTACGACTATTCGATTAACTCATCGTCTGATAACCAAGAGATTAAAGACGATAATCGTTGTTCCAAGAAAGTCAATCCGGCTTCGATGGGGTGGTTGTCTTCGGGTTCAAGTCGTATGAAAGTGTATGACCAAGTAGCGAAAGTCATCAAACTGCGTACGCAGTATATGCCCAAAGTGTTTGAGGGCAATCCGACTGCCACAAGTCTGGGTCACGCCAAAGAAGTGAGAACTGTTCAGTGGGGGAATAATGTATTTGTCGCAGGCAATGTGTCGGCAACAAATACAAACAATGTCACTATTCCCACAGGTACATGGTACGATTACATGAACGATAACGCGAAAGTGACGGGAACGACCAAGAGTTTAGCTCCCGGTGATTTGTTGATTTTAGTCAATCAACCCTCGGTAGGTTTGGACCCTGTAAGTTCAACAAAAACCGCTCCCCATGCTTTGAAAGTCATGGAGAACGGTCAGATGTATATCCTCAACGGGAACGAAAAGTTCGATTGGTTGGGAAATAGGATTCGCTAATTACTTTAACTTCTTAAATAAGTTCTTCATATCGACGGCCTCTGCAATCAGTTTGTGGAGGTCTTCGATTTTAATGCGGTCTTGTGCCATCGTGTCGCGATAACGAACGGTGACGCAACCGTCGTTTAATGTGTCGTGGTCCACGGTGACGCAGAACGGGGTACCGATAGCGTCTTGACGACGATAACGTTTACCGATACTGTCCTTCTCGTCATAGGTGGTCTTGAAGTCGTACTTGAGCATATCGACGATCTCTTGCGCTTTCTCGGGCAGTCCGTCTTTCTTGACGAGCGGCATAACGCACACTTTCACGGGCGCGAGCACGGCGGGCAGGTTTAGAACGACGCGCACGTCGCCTCCCTCCAAGGCTTCCTCCTTATACGCAGCGCACATGATAGAAAGGAACATACGGTCGACGCCGATACTGGTCTCGATCACGTACGGGGTATAACTCTCGTTGAGTTCGGGATCGAAGTATTCGATTTTCTTGCCCGAGAACTTAGCGTGTTGACTCAGGTCGAAGTTCGTACGGCTATGGATACCCTCAACCTCCTTAAAGCCGAAGGGCATAAGGAACTCGATATCCGTAGCGGCATTGGCGTAGTGCGCCAGTTTCTCGTGATCGTGATAACGATATTTCTCATCCCCTAAGCCGAGGGCTTTATGCCACTTGAGGCGGAAGGCTTTCCAGTGCTCAAACCACTTCATCTCCTCGCCCGGACGAACGAAGAACTGCATCTCCATCTGCTCGAACTCGCGCATACGGAACACGAACTGACGGGCCACAATCTCGTTACGGAAGGCTTTACCGATCTGAGCGATACCGAAAGGAATCTTCATACGACCGGTCTTCTGGACGTTCAGGAAATTGACGAAGATACCTTGTGCCGTCTCGGGGCGCAGGTAAATCTTCATTGCGCCGTCGGCGGTACTACCCATCTCGGTTTGGAACATCAGGTTGAACTGACGCACGTCGGTCCAGTTGCGGGTACCGGAGATAGGACAAACGATCTCCTCGTCAAGGATGATCTGCTTGAGCTCGTCGAGGTTCATGTCGTTCATCGCCTTGCTATAGCGAGCGTGCAACGCATCCCATTGGGCTTGGTGCTCGAGTACGCGGGGATTGGTCTGACGGAACATCGCCTCGTCAAAACTATCGCCAAAACGCTTCGCGGCTTTCTCGATCTCCTTGTTGATCTTATCCTCAATCTTACCGAGTTGGTCCTCGATGAGCACGTCGGCGCGGTAACGCTTCTTACTGTCGCGGTTATCGATGAGCGGGTCATTGAACGCATCCACGTGACCGGAGGCTTTCCATACGGTGGGGTGCATGAAGATAGAGGCGTCGATACCGACGATGTTATCGTGCAGCAGGGTCATGGAGTCCCACCAGTATTTCTTGATATTGTTCTTCAACTCGACGCCGTTTTGACCATAGTCATACACGGCACCTAATCCGTCATAGATATCGCTGCTGGGGAAGACAAAACCGTATTCCTTGCAGTGGGCGACTAACTTTTTAAACGTTTCTTCTTGTGTTGCCATAATCGTTCAAATTAAAATTTGCTGCAAAGTTACAACAAAATATCGATATTTGCAAATAAATTTGCATATATCAAGAAATTTTAGTAATTTTGCGGAAATTTTTAAACGTTCGTTTGACTTATGTACTCAACGGATCACATTCAAGCGTATTACTTTCTCGGAATCGGCGGCATAGGGATGAGTGCCCTCGCGCGGTTCTTTGTTGCTCGCGGTTATCTATGTGCGGGATACGACCGCACCCCCTCTCCGATTACGAAAGCGTTGGAGAACGAAGGCATCGCCATCACCTATGAGGATGACGAGAACCAACTCCCGGAATGGGCGCAGAACCCCAAGACCTGTCTTATCGTCCGGACTCCGGCCGTGCCGATGGAGAGTCGTTTGACGCAGTGGTTTATCGCCCACGGGTTTACCATCGCCAAGCGCGCCGAAGTATTGGGTCAGGTGACCCGGCAGATGCGCGCCCTCTGCGTAGCCGGTACCCATGGTAAGACCACGACCTCGACGATGCTTGCGCATTTGTTGCAACAATCGTCCATCGGGACCAACGCGTTCCTGGGCGGCATCAGTAATAACTTCCGCTCGAACCTGGTGATAGATAAGTCGAGCAGTTACGTGGTGGTAGAGGCGGATGAGTACGACCGCAGTTTCCACCAACTCACCCCGTATATGTCCGTCATCACGGCGGTGGATCCCGACCACCTGGATATCTACGGTACCCCCGAAGCCTATCGCGAAGCATTTGAACACTATACCTCGCTTATCCAATCCGCACTGGTCATCAAGAAAGGACTGCAGATGACCCCGCAGTTAGGCAAGGGCGTTAAACTCTATACTTATGCGGTGCACGATGCACAATGCACAATGCACGATGAGACGGCGGATTTCTATGCGGATAATATACGGGTAGGGGAGGCGAAGATTATGTTTGACTTCCACACCCCGACGACGACAATCCCGGACTTGAACTTAGGGGCACCCGTGTGGGTGAATATAGAGAATAGTGTAGCGGCGATGGCGATGGCTTGGCTCAATGGTGTGACCGCCGAGGAACTGCGCTTGGGTATCGCCTCTTTTGCCGGGGTATGGCGGCGGTTTAATATCTTGATTAACCGACCCGACCTGGCATACGTAGACGACTATGCGCACCATCCGCAGGAGATAGCTTCGTCGATAGATTCGATTCGTAAACTGTTCCCGAACCGCCATACCATTGCGGTTTTCCAACCCCATTTATATACGCGTACGCGCGACTTCGCCGACGGGTTTGCGCAAGCCTTGAGTAAGGTAGACGAACTCATCCTACTTCCTATTTATCCCGCGCGCGAAGAACCCATCCCGGGGGTGAACTCCGAGATGTTGATGGAGAAGGTGACCTGTCCGGTTACGCTCGTAGAGAAAGCGGAGTTAGTAGCCTATGTAAAGAAACATATTAACCCGGCGAAGCCGACCGCCTTAATTACCGTAGGTGCCGGCGACATCGACCGATTAGTTCCTGCCTTATCAGACGCATTATAGTTTATATTGTTTTGACGATTGTCGTGGTGGCGATTAGTGCCTACGTGATCGGGGCTGCGGTATGGTTCACTATCCATGCGGAGGATCCGGTGTGCTCGGCGTGTACGATTGCGTTGACGGACTCGACGCAGCGGGAGTATGTAGCGATAGAGGAACTCGAGAACATGCTGCGCAATACGCATCTGTATCCCGTAGGTAAACCCTGCTCCGAGGTATCGTCGCAAGCCATTGAGCAGTGTATTGCGTCGCATGCGATGGTGAGGACCGCCCAGTGTTTTATTACGACCCGCGGGGTGACGAAGATAGAGGCTACCCAACGTATCCCGCTACTGAAAGTGGAGATGGAGGGGAATGAATATTTTGTTGATACCGACCGCCTTCGCATGCCCGTGCGCTCGTCGATTACCACCCCCGTACTCCCGATTCGGGGAAGGGTGGAGGAACGCATGGCCAAAGGGGTGCTATGGGATATTGCGGATTATGTGCAACGCAAGCCCTATTGGGCAAACCGCTTTGCCGCTATTCAGGTGGAGAATCCGCAATCCATCACGCTGATCGATACCGCGGGTGTGAGTGTACTCATGGGGAGCGGACAGGAGTTCGTTGCGAAACTAAATAAACTACAAACCTTCGAAGAACAGATGCAGGGACGCGAGTATTCGTATTCCGTTTTGGATCTTCGATATCACAACCAAGTCATTGGACGTCCATAGCCTTATGTTAAAGCAAACGATACGAACAGAGACGCTGCCCTTGGTAGCGTTGGAATTAGGAAGTTACTCGGTGAGAGCGATAGCGGCGGAGCGCATTGCGGACGATAAGTTCCGCATCTTAGGGTTGGAGGAGTCGCAGAAACATCCGAGTGTAGACCAAGCGAATGTGATTCAGTCGGAGAACACCGCGTATATGATTAGCGAGGTGCTCAATAAGTTAGCCAACCGCATTGGTGTACCCAACCTGCCTACGGCTTTTGTGCCGATAGGCGGTTACCCGACGAAGATGGCTGCGGTACAAGCCAAGCGGGATAACGTGCATATCGCCCGCGTGACGAAGGCGCTGTTGCAGAGCATGGAGGACGAGTGTTACGAGAAGATTCGCGACAGTTATCCGGATCTGGAGGTGCTGGGATTAGTGCCCGCATATTTCCTGTTGGACGGTAAGGAACACTACTGGGACGATGTACGGTCGGAGACCGAACTGGCGACTTTGGTCGAGGGACATTATACGGCATTCATCACCAAGAAGATTTGGGTGGAGAAGTTCGACAAGTGTTTTAACCAGGCGATGCGCTCCATCGAGCAGTCGTTTGTGAGAGTGGATGCCTTGCTATCGGTCTTCGCTGCGGAGGACGGGGACGCTATCCTGCAAGAGGGGTGCGCGGTCCTGGATTTCGGAGCTAAGACTACGACGCTGACGGTATATAAAGGTTCCGAGTACCTCTACCATAGGGTAGTGGCACAAGGCGGGTATCATATCTCGACCCTGCTGGCGCAACAGGGCATCCGGTTTGAGCACGCGGAGAAAGTGAAAAAAGACTACGGCTTTGCCTCGCGTGCGCAGGTGAAGGAGAACAAACGGTTGCGTATCCCTTCGGTAGCCCCGGAGATCGGGGAGTATTGGGTAGCGTCGTTTAACGAGATAGCGGACCTGATTGACTCGAAACTGCAGGAGATACTGCAGCCGCTGCTGGAGACGATAGCGACCTATGGCGACCGTATCCACACGATTTATATCACCGGTGGCGGATCGATGCTGCAAGGTCTGGACGCATATATCGAGGAGAAGACGGGACTGAGGGTGATGTACGGACTGCACGATGTGCTGTTGTCCGAGGATACGGAGGACATCTTCTATGAGCCGCGTTTTACTTCGCTCATGGGCGCTCTGCTGTTAGGGGCTTATCACCGCGACACGCATAAGGGGGAGTTGGTCAAGTCGCCTAAGTTAGTGGACAAGATCAAAGCGGGGATGATCGATATTTTTTCCAACGAACAAATGTAAGTACTATGGATACAGAACTGATAACCATTCCCTTGGATATCCAAGAGGATGCCATCATCAAAGTGATGGGCGTCGGCGGTGGCGGATGCAATGCCGTTAACTATATGTTTAAGCAAGGCATTAAAGGCGTCTCGCTCCTGGTGTGCAACACCGATAAGCAGGCCCTCGGTAAGTCGGCGGTGCCGGCCAAACTGCAACTCGGTCCGGGTTTGGGTGCGGGCGGACGTCCCGAGAAAGCCCAACAGTATGCCGAGGAGAGTAGGGAGCGCATCAAGGAGGCGCTCAATGACGGCACGCAGATGCTGTTCCTGACGGCGGGAATGGGTGGAGGTACCGGTACGGGTGCGTCCGCGATCGTAGCGTCGGTGGCCAAAGAGATGGGGATACTGACGGTAGGTATCGTGACCCTTCCCTTCGCTTTTGAGGGTCCTATCAAACTCAGCAAGGCGCAGCAAGGTATCGAGGCTCTGGCCGAACAGGTGGACGCACTGCTCGTCATCAATAACGAGAAACTCAAACAGATCTATCCCGATCTCAATCTGCTCAATGCCTTCCAGAAGGCGGACGATGTCGTATGCAATGCCGCTCGCTCGATAGCGGAGATTATCACCATTCCGGGGTATATCAATACGGACTTTGCGGACGTATACAACACGCTCAAGGACGGCAATGTAGCGATTATGAACGTAGGCGTAGCCGACGGCGAGAACCGTATCAAGAAAGCGATTCAAAATGCGTTGGAGTCGCCGCTCATCAATAACGATGTTCACGGGGCCAAGCGGATCCTATTGCAGTTCTATTGCTCGACAGAACACGCGATTGAGATGCAGGAGATTGACCAGATCAACGAGTTCATTAAGGAGGTAGGCGACGATGTGGAAGTACAATGGGGTGCGTCCCTGGACGAGGCCTTGGGCGAAGCTGTACGCGTCACCATCATCGCTACCGGATACGAAGTCTACGATTATATAGGACGCACGATGCACGATGCACAATGCACGGTTCCGGAAAAACCGGAAACGCCGGAAGGAGGAGAGGAGGAAGAGCTGAAAGGCGAAGAGGAGGAAAAACCGGAGGTGACGGAGGAACCGGAGATTACGGACGGGTTTATCGTCTTTGAGGACGATGAACCGGCACCGGAAGCCAAACCGGCAGCGGAGCCTGCGCATTCGCGTTTCTCAATGTGGAGAAGACATTAAGCTTTCGTGCGGCGGGAAAGAACTTTCTTAAGGACAAGTGCCACAACCGCAACCCCAAACACAACCAGTATGGCCACGCTTAGTTCGTGGCTATATTTGTGAATAAGGTCCATCTGACCGTTCGCCACATAACCTAACGCTGCCAGGATAGTGTTCCAGATAAACGCCCCTAAGAACGTATAGAGCAAGAACCGGCCGAAGTGCATCTTACTCAATCCCGCAGGGATACTGATGAGTTGACGGATGGCGGGGATCAGTCGGCCTACGAAAGTAGAGACTTTGCCGTGATCGTTAAAGTAGTCTTCCGCTTTTTGGACCTTCTCGCTGCTGAGTAGGCACAGGTGTCCTAACTTACTGTCCGCAAACTTATAGATGATAGGCCGTCCCAGCCACATCGCCAGCAGGTAATTGATGATGGCTCCCACCATGGCACCTATCGTGCCGACAAGGATAATGAGTCCTATATTAATTAAATAGGTATCGCTCACACACAAACTGCTCGCCGGGTCGGACGCCACAAAAGCAGCAGGCGGGATCACCACCTCACTGGGAAAAGGAATAAACGACGACTCTATTGCCATCAGCCCTGCGATGGACGCATAGTTCATGTGGGCAGAGTACCAAGCGATAACGTTATCTACGAAACTCATATAAAGATAATTTGTACAAGGATATAAATCGGCAGGAGCACAATCAGCGAGAACTTAATCATATACCCAAAGAACGAAGGCATCTCCACACCTTGCGCCTCGGCAATCGACTTAACCATAAAGTTAGGACCGTTGCCTATATACGTGAGCGAACCAAAGAACACAGCTCCAATACAAATAGCCTTGAGCAACACCTCCGGTATACCCGCTACGATCGTTGTATCCATCGATGCCATCACTTCGGGACTGAGCCCTGTCGCCATCGAGTGGAAAGCCACTGCGGTTGGTGTGTTATCCAAGAAAGCCGACAAGGTGCCCGTTGAATAATAGTATTGCCAAACATGGGTAAGACCCAAATCCGCAGCGTGTTGTTTGAGGAAGATGAGTGCCGGTGCCATCGTCACAAAAATACCGATAAACAGTGCAGCTACCTCGATAATTGAATCCCACGAATACTTATTCTCTTCATAGCGAACTTTCTTCGAGGTCGTCACCAACGACAATACCGCCATCGCTATTAGAGCTATCTCGCGCAAGTATTTGATATACAAGGGTGCGTGTTCTTCTCCCATCGCCGGAATAAACCCGCTATTGATAAACGCAACGGAGGCTACGATACCCGCGAGCCAAAGGAAATTGATTCCTCCCTCAATCTTCAGCGGTTGCGCTTCGCGACTGTCGGCGGAGAGGTTCACCCAATCTTCTTTGCGGTAGAAATAGGTATCTACCAAGAAATAAATCAGCAGTAAGATCGCTCCCGTAAACAACCAAGGTCCCCACATATGCGCAAACCAAGTGAACGAGGCACCGCGCAGGAAGAGCATAAACAATGGCGGGTCACCGAGGGGCGTTAATAGTCCGCCGCAGTTGGCAACGAGGGCAATAAAAAACAACACCGTGTGTACCTTGTGTTTCCGCTGTTGATTTGTGGTTAGTATCGGCCGAATAAGTAACATCGCCGCTCCGGTCGTTCCCATCAGACTGGCTAACACAAACCCAATGGCCAAAAATAGGGTGTTGACAATCGGCTTGGCTTTGATGTCGCCACCTAAATAAATACCGCCGGTAACGGTATACAACGAGAGTAGCAAAATGATGAACGGCAGGTAATCAAAGAAAACTGTATCCACCAACGCTTCTCCCATATGCCTCATCAGCAGAAAAGCAACTACGGGCAGACTCAACACCACCGAAACCAATAACTTATTGGTGTTCTTTTCCCAAAACTTCTCGACTACAATAGGACCTATCGCAATCGCTAATAACATCATCACAAAAGGGATCATCGCCCACGTCGGCATCGTCATGTATTCCATATTAATCTAATTTTAGTACTGCCAAGAACGCTTTTTGCGGCACCTCGACATTACCTATTTGTTTCATTCTTTTCTTACCTCGTTTTTGCTTCTCCAGCAGTTTGCGTTTACGGCTCACGTCACCGCCGTAGCACTTGGCCAATACATCCTTGCGCACCTGTTTAACCGTCTCGCGCGCAATGACCTTGGCACCAATCGCTGCCTGAATAGCAATGTCGAACTGTTGACGCGGCAGCAGTTCCTTGAGTTTCTCGCACATCCTGCGACCGAAGTTCTCGGCATTGTCGCGGTGGGTCAAAGTAGAGAGGGCGTCCACCTGTTCGCCATTGAGCAAAATATCTAACTTCACCAGGTTACTCGGACGGAACCCGTTGGTGTGCCAGTCGAAACTGGCGTAACCCTTACTGATGGACTTGAGTTTATCGTAAAAGTCGATGACGATCTCGCCCAGGGGCATATCGAACAGGAGTTCCATTCGGTCGCCGGAGATATAGTCTTGTTTGACCAGTTCGCCGCGCTTACCTAGACACAGGGTCATTATTGGACCTATAAACGCGCTGGTAGTGATGATCGATGCGCGGATATATGGTTCCTCGATATGGTCTATCTCCGTCAAGTCCGGCATTCCTGCGGGGTTATGTACCTCCACCATCTTGCCGTCCTTCAAATATACGTTGTAACTCACGTTCGGGACGGTGGTGATGACGTCCATATCGAACTCGCGGTCCAGTCGTTCCTGTACAATCTCCATGTGCAGCAGACCGAGGAACCCGCAACGAAAACCGAAACCCAATGCGACCGAACTCTCCGGCATAAAACTCAGGGACGAGTCGTTGAGTTGCAGTTTCTCGAGCGAACTGCGCAGATCCTCGTAGTCCTCCGCTTCAATCGGATAGACGCCGGCAAAGACCATCGGTTTGGCTTCCTCGAAGCCGGCGATGGCTTTTTCGCAAGGCTGTGCTACGTGGGTAATCGTATCCCCCACCTTGACCTCGGTCGAGGTCTTGATGCCGCTGATGATATAGCCTACATTGCCGGCACTCAGGCTTTGGCAGGGTTGCATATCTAATTTGAGCACACCTATCTCATCGGCGTCATATTCCTTACCGGTATTGACGAACCGCACCAGGTCACCGCTATGAAGCGTTCCGTTGATGATACGGAAGTAAGCGATGATACCCCGGAAGGAATTGAACACGGAGTCAAACACCAGCGCTTGCAGCGGCGCGTCAGGGTCGCCTACGGGAGCCGGGATGCGGTCTAAGATAGCGTCTAAGATCTCGGGTACACCGTCGCCGGTCTTGGCGGAGCAGCGTAAGATCTCCTCGCGTTTGCAGCCGATGAGGTCGATGATCTCGTCCTCCACTTTATCGGGCATGGCGTTATCCATATCGCATTTATTGAGGATGGGGATGATTTCCAGGTCGTGCTCGAGGGCCATATAGAGGTTACTGATCGTTTGGGCTTGTACACCTTGGGTAGCATCGACAACGAGCAATGCTCCCTCGCAAGCGGCGATGGAGCGACTGACTTCGTAGCTGAAGTCTACGTGCCCCGGGGTGTCGATGAGGTTGAGGGTATAGCCTTTCCATTGCATCTGGATGGCGTGACTCTTGATGGTGATGCCGCGTTCCTTCTCCAGGTCCATATCGTCGAGCACCTGGTTCTCCATCTTCTTCACATCGACGGTATGGGTGATCTCAAGCATCCTATCCGCCAAGGTGGACTTCCCGTGATCGATGTGGGCGATAATACAAAAATTGCGAATCTTATCCATTAGTTAAACTGATAAATCGTGGTTTGTTCATACACTTCCCCGGGCCTCAAAACAGGCGACGGGAAATGCGTATGGTTGATGGCATCCGGCAGGTTCTGGGCCTCTAAGCATACGGCGTTCTGTACATTGTACATCCGGCCGCTCTTGCCCTTATGTTGCTCTACCCAGTTGCCGGTATAGACTTGCAAACCCGGACAGGTCGTGTAGACCTCCATCGTCAAGTCTTCCACACTCACCTTGGCGGCTAAGACGGGTTCTTTTGCTTTCGGTTCCAGCGCAGGATTGATCACCCAGTTATTATCTATTCCTCGTCCTAAAGCGAAGAACGGGTCGTCTATCCTGTCCCCTATCAAGGTGGGCTGACGGAAGTCCATCGGCGTTCCTTCTACGGGAAGGATCTCCCCCGTAGGACATTGGGTGTCGTCGGTGGGCGTATATTGGTCGGCAAAGATTTGTAATTGGTGGTCGCGTACAGTGTTGTGTCCTTCACCCCGCAGGTTGAAATAGGCGTGTTGGGTCAAAGCTACAATCGTCGGTTTGTCCGTCTTTGCTTTGTAGTGGATAGCCAGGGCTCCTTCGCGGGTAAGGGTGTAGGTTACCCAAACATCTAAGTTACCCGGATAGTTCTCCTCTCCGTCTTTGGCGCGGTAGTGTAGGGTAAGGCTATGCAGAGATTGCTCCACCACCTCCCATAACCGCACATTAAAACCGGTAGGACCTCCGTGCAACGCATTCGTGCCGTTATTAACGGCGAGTTGGTAGGGCTGCCCGTCCAGCGTGAATTTTCCGTCTTTGATACGGTTCGCCACCCGGCC
Source organism: uncultured Bacteroidales bacterium (assembly GCA_937901025.1). Lineage (GTDB taxonomy): Bacteria > Bacteroidota > Bacteroidia > Bacteroidales > Paludibacteraceae > Colicola. The sequence goes on along the minus strand of CALCGR010000109.1, from coordinate 4,027 downwards.
GATGACCGCATTGAAATAGAGTTCCTGTTTCTCCCATTCTTCGGGAGTATTAAACCCTAATACCACGTCGCGTTTCTCGCCATTTTGGGTGGGAACAATGAGTTTGGTCACCTTCGCCCCGAAGGTGCTGATTTCGGCGGTCATTCCGGCTTTGCCTTTGATAATAAATGTGCGTTGTTTCATAAGCACTATTTTGTTTGTTTGTTTTTCTTTCTTTCCGGAAGGAGGCAATAGATAATCACACCCATATAAAGCATAACAGGATAAAGCATCCACGGCACTATCTTCATTGGATTAATGCCCGTTAATGCAGCAATCGCAATAAAATGCACACCATACGGAATCACTCCCTGGAAACAACAGGCAGACATATCGAGGATAGACGCAATCTTAGCGCGGGAAATGCCGAACTTATCTGCAAAACGCACACCGATACCGGAAGCGGCAATAATGGCTATCGTATTAAAGGCCGTAAAAGCGGTCAATAAACCGGCAGCACAAGATGTGGCAATAGCGGCTCCTTTTCGGGACTTTACTCCCTGCTCCATCAAACGCGCCACATACGTGATACCGCCCATCCGCTGGATGATAGCTACCAAACCCGCTGCCATCAAAATAAACAGACAGAAACCTCCGGAATCGGTCAGACCGGTGGACAATATCTGCGCTCCGCCCGTAAAAGTGAAAGCACCGTGCCAACAACCCAATACCCAAGCGGACAACATTCCGAGCAGCAGCACGGGGAGTACATGCATACCGCATAAGGCGGTAATAATCACAACCACATACGGGGTAAGCATCACCCAATCAAACGGTTTGGCAACAGCTTCCACCTCAGCGACATTTAATCCCATCAGCAGATAAATGAGAGCCGTTATCAACGCTGCCGGAACGGCAATGGGCCAGTTATGTTGGAACTTCTGCTTGGCGGTACAACCCGCATAGCGGCTGGCAGCAATAGAGGTGTCGGAGATGATACTCAAGTTGTCACCAAACATTGCTCCTCCGATGATAGCTGCCGCTAATATAGCTTCGTCCAACCCGCATGTGCGTGCCAACGGAATAGCAACGGGAGCAATAGCAACCACACAACCCATGGCAGAACCGATACAGAAACTGAGCAAACAAGATGCCACAAAGATACTGACAAAAATGAAACGGGCAGGGAAGACAGACAAGGAGAACTGAATAGCCGCATCCAGGCAACCGGCTTTCTCCGCCAGCGAGGCAAAACCTCCGGCAAAGACAAGGATAAGGATAACCTGGATGATGTCATTCTTTCCCATCTCAGTGGCGAAGACATTGATACGCTCGTCAATAGGTGTGCGACGCATCAGGAACACCGCATAGATCGATGCGAGGATGAAGCATAGCAAAATGGGGACATCGCTAAACTCTCCGCTAATGAGCATAAAGCCGAAAAACAGAATCTCAAATAGAATGACCGGACTGAGAGCCAGCAATCCTTTCACATGCTCTTCTTTAGTTAATTTCTCCATTGCTTTGCCGTTAAAATTCAAATGATAAATATGTATTGATGTTTTTTATAATTTTCACAAATTTCGTTGCAAAGTTACTGCTTTTTTTCGACTTGTGCAAATTTTTCTTTCGTTTTCTTGCACATATCAAAAAAAAGTTGTATCTTTGTGCCGTCAAATGAATAAAAATCAACTCGTCGGACTGCTCGTTCTCATTTTGGTGCTCGGTGGGATTATGCTCGCGGTGAATCTGTTGGCTCCGCACCCAACACCGGACACCCAATACCAAGCACCTAATTGGGACAGCATCCGCGCCGCCCGCCACGACAGTGCGAAAGCCTATTGGGATAGCGTCAGAGTCGTCCGCCGAGATAGTGCAAAGGCCTATTGGGACAGCGTAAAGGTTGCCCGTAGGGATAGCGCGAAAGCCTATTGGGATAGTGTAAAGGTTGTCCGCAGGGATAGTTTTAGACAAGAACGGGTACAAAAACGGGATACGGTTTTGGACCTCAATACGGCGGACACACTGACCTTGCAATATATCCGCGGTATCGGACCCTATATCGCCAAGCGGATTATTTGGTATCGACGGGATTTGGGCGGGTTTGTGTCCGTGGACCAGTTGCGGGAAATCGACATCCTTTGTCGTTATGATGAGGACACGGCGCATGCCTTTACGTTTGATTCGGTATTGCCGCATTTAGTGGTGGATAGTGTGTCGGTTCGACGCATCGCGGTGAATACGGCTTCGGCTGCGGTATTGGCCAAACATCCGTACATTACGTACCCGCAAGCCAAAGAACTATACGAACTAAGGCGCAGAAAATTTAATCTGCAACCCTCGGATTTAACGAAGGTTTTTTCGGAGCAGCAGGCGCAGCGGTTGATGCCTTATTTAGATTGGACTCAAAAAAAGAAACGATAATATGAAACTCATTGCCCCCTCGGTCCTGTCAGCGGACTTTGGAAACTTACGTCAAGAATTGGAAATGATCAACCGCTCTGAGGCGGATTGGTTGCATATCGATGTGATGGACGGTGTGTTCGTTCCGAATATCTCCTTCGGTTTCCCGCTGATGGAACCCATGCGCCGCTATTGTACCAAACCCCTCGATGTGCACTTGATGATTGTGCACCCGGAGAAATACGTGGAGCGTTTTTGCGAGGCGGGGGCGTATAGCGTCGGTTTTCACTTGGAAGCAGTTGAGGATCCGTTACCTATTCTCGATTCCATCCGCAAAAAAAACGTTCGCACTTGCCTGACCATCAATCCGGATATTGCGGTAGAGCGATTATTCCCGTATCTGGACAAGGTCGATATGGTACTGATTATGTCGGTGTTTGCGGGCTTCGGCGGACAAGCATTTATCCCCGAATCCATCGATAAAATCCGCACCCTCAAGCAAGAGATTGATCGCCGCCATTTATCCACGCTGATTGAAGTGGATGGCGGTGTAACCATCGATAATGCTGCCTCTATCTATGCCGCCGGCGCCGATGTGCTGGTAGCGGGCAATGCGGTCTTTAAGGCCCCGGACCCGACCGAGGCGATCCGTCAAATCAAACGATGAAAGGGTTTCTTGCTCGCAATCCGGCTACTATCCTTTGTGCGGCGTTGATAGCCGTTATTCTTTGTGGTCATTTTTGCTTTGGACTTTTTCCTGTTCCGCGCTATCAAGCACCGACGGCCAATCGTTGGCAGGCAGCGTTGGTGGAGCGTTACCGGTCGATGGGCCTGACGGGGGATGCGTTAGGAACCGTCTCTGCGCTTACGTTAGGATATAAGGGGGATTTGGACAGGGGTGTCATCCAATCGTTTCAGCGTTCGGGTGCCGCCCACGTGTTGGCGGTCAGCGGACTGCACACCGGGTTGGTGTATGCGATGATTGTTTTTCTCATCACCTTAGGAAAGAAAATCAAGCCGCTCTATGAATCTACTTTTTGGCGGGCGTTGCAATCCGTACTTATTCTGCTACTCCTATGGGGCTATGCGGTTCTGGCGGGACTTAGTCCCTCCGTGGTGCGTAGTGCATTAATGTTGACGTTAGTGGAGATAGCGCGGTTTTGTGCCCGTCCGCCCTTGACGCTGAATATCGTCCTCTTTTCCGCGGCTTTGATCCTTGCTTTTCGTCCGAGCGATTTGTTCAACGTCAGTTTTCAACTCTCCTATTCTGCCGTCATCTCCATCGTTGCCTTTTCCCCACTATTTACCCAACACCGATTTGATTTAGTCTGGGTCTCGATGGCCGCGCAATTGGGCACGATTCCGTTTACGCTCTATTATTTTCATCAACTCAGTAATTACTTTCTTTTGACGAATCTTATCGTCCTTCCGTTGGCGACTATCCTGGTGCCGTTGGGACTGGCAACACTTGTGTTAGGTGCGGTTCCTTATTTGGGAACCGTTCTGGTGTGGTGCCTGCAAAAAGGAACGGAACTGATGCTTATCGCCGTAGATTGGGTCCAATCCCTCCCCGGTGCTTTTGTGCAGTTTTAGATTTATTCCCAACAATTGTGGCAGATGGGGAAGGGACGGGAGGAGAGGACCG
>CALCGR010000108.1 GCA_937901025.1 uncultured Bacteroidales bacterium | reverse complement strand
ATTATAAATAATATAGATAGTTATATATATTAGTATTATGTAATTAATATTATTTAAATATGGAAAAATTTTTAAAAAAAATTATTCCATAATATAACATTGATAATTATAGAATTGATGATATTATAAAGATACCAAAGTGCCAGAAAACTTAAAAGAAAAGAGAGTGGCTGCAACCACTCTCTTTCTTTTTCAGATTGTCTAGATCCTTGATACCTATATATTATCATAGTGATACCATTTATCAATACTTTTTGAGTGGTGTTACTCTCTCTAGAATTGATAAATCATATTTATTTAAATTATAAAAAATTAATAAAATCTTTTTTCTTTCCTTGTGCATCATACCAAGTCCCGTAAACAAGGTGCCCGTCCTTAAACAATCCTTCTATCACATCCCCCTTCTGAGCTTGACGATGCTGCACATCCCGACTGTCAATCAAATGCCCTTTTGTGTATGTCAGTTTTCCTACTCCGTTGAGCGGAGTATCAGACCCGTTTTTACCGGTCCAAACAGCATAATCCAAGGTACGCCCTCCGGGTTGTTGAGCGGGTTGAGCCGGTTGAGCGGGTTGAGCGGGTTGATTCAGGCGGCAGAGTTTGATGAGGGTCAGTTCGACCATCAGTCGTTGGTTCTTCGCCAATCGGTACTGCACGTCGCAAGTATTAAGGATATCAAGCGCCGAGAAGATCCACGGTGCCGAGAGTTGTTGCGCCTGTTGTTGGTAGCGTTTACGAATGGCCTCCGAGGTCTCGAGCAACGGCAACGTGGCGGCATCCTTGCTCATAAGCACATCGCGTAAGTGTTGGGCGAGTCCGGTCACGAGTAGACCGGCATCAAAGCCTTTGAGCAGTACCTCGTTGAGCAGAAGCATGGCCTCATTGACCTTTCCTTGTAGGGCCATATCGGTCAAGCGGAAATAGTAGTCCGAGTCGAGGACATTAAGGATAGCGATCGTGCGGTCATAGGTGATCTTATTTCCGCAGAAAGCAACCAGTTGGTCGAAGATAGACAAGGCGTCGCGCAGTCCGCCATCGGCTTTTTGCGCTACGACATTCAGGGCCTCCTCCTCCGCCTCGACGCCCTCCTGTTGAGCCACGTACTGCAAGTGGTGAATGATATCCGCCACGGTGATGCGACTGAAGTCATAGACTTGGCAACGGCTGAGGATGGTAGGTAATACCTTATGTTTCTCCGTCGTGGCGAGAATAAAAATGACATAGGCAGGGGGCTCCTCCAAGGTCTTGAGCAAGGCATTGAACGCCCCTTGAGAGAGCATATGTACCTCGTCAATGATATAGACGCTATATTTCCCTATTTGCGGCGGGATACGCGTCTGTTCAATCAAAGCGCGGATATCCTCTACCCCGTTATTGGAGGCGGCATCAAGTTCGTGAATATTAAAGGAACGCTGTTCATTAAAAGCCCGGCACGACTCGCACTCGTTGCAGGCATCGTGTCCATCCGTGGGATGGAGGCAGTTAATGGTTTTGGCAAAGATACGGGCACACGTCGTCTTCCCCACCCCGCGCGGGCCGCAGAACAGGTAGGCGTGAGCCAAGTGATTTTGTCGAATGGCGTTACGCAAGGTCTCGGTCAGAGACTGCTGTCCAACCACGGATTCAAAGGTGATAGGACGATATTTGCGTGCTGAAACAATATAGTTCTCCATAGTCTATCGCTGTAAGGCTGCCTTTATTTGCGCGATGCGTTGGCGCAGTTGTACATTCTCATCAAGTTGTTTGCTCACGCAACTGAGCGAATGGATCACCGTAGCGTGATTGCGATGACCTATCCCGGCACCGATCTCCTTGAGCGAGTGGTCAGTGAGTTGTTTGGACAAGTACATTGCCAATTGGCGTGCCTGCGCCACCTCTTTGGAGCGGGAGGTGCCTAAAATCATCTTCGTGGGGATATTAAAATTCTCGCATACAGCCCCTAAGATATCGGGTATATCGACGGCTTTGGGTTGGATGGAGACGATACGAGACACCACTTGTTCGGTGAGGTTGAGATCGATCTGCGCATCGGTCAAGGTGGAGTACGCCATGAGCGAAGCAAGGATACCCTCCAAGTCGCGCACAGAGGTAGTGACTTTGGTGGCGATATAATCAATAATCTCGTCGCTAAGCACAATACCCTCCTTATGCATCTTGCTCACAAGGATATCCCGACGCAACGTAACGTCCGGATGTTCGATGAGGGCAAGCAGACCCCATTTGAAACGGGTCAAGAGTCGGTCTTGTATATCCTTTAAATCTACGGGTGCGCGATCGCACGTGAGGATGAGTTGCTTATGGGATTGCTGCAAGTAGTTGAAGATATGGAAGAACGTATCCTGAGTTTTATCCAGACCGGCGAAATACTGGATATCGTCCACGATGAGCACATCGACCGACTGATAGAAATTCAGGAAGTCCGGGATGCGCTTATTCAGGGAGGCGTCCTGGTATTGCAGTTTAAACGTATTGGCGGACACGTACAGCACTTTCTTCTCGGGATGGAGTAGACGCGTTTGGTTACCGATGGCATTGGCCAGGTGCGTCTTACCTACGCCACTACCCCCATAGATGAACAAGGGGTTGAACGCAGTATAACCCGGTTGTTTGGCTACCGCAATACCGGCGGTACGCGCCAGTTTATTAGGATCGCCAGGAACAAAGGAGTCAAACGTATAGGCCTTATTGAGTTGACTTTCAAAGTCCACCGCCGGAGCACTCTGCGTCATATCGGCTTGCAACTCCTGCTGTTTCTTTACCTGTTCAATGTTCAGTCCCTCCGACGGGATCGTAGACCCCGCACCGGATTGCGAATCAATAAGCGCACGATATTCCAGGCGCGTTCCTATACCAAACACGCGGAAGAGTACGCGGGAGAGCAGTTGAACATAGTTCTCCTCGATATATTCGGCAATGAATTGGGATTTGACGCGAAGGATGAGGGTTTGATCTTCAAAACTAACGGGCACAATGGGTGCAAACCAGGTCCGGTAAGCACTCTGCGTCAGGTTCTCAGAAAGAATACGCTGACATTCACGCCATTTATTTGTTAGTTCATCCATGATGATAAATCCGCTTTTCGCGAAAAACGATGCAAAAGTACTGCTTTTTTTTCATTTGACAAAATCGGCAGCCAAAATGAACAATCTAAATTTAGCCTATTCCGTCTATTTTCAAGCATTTACATATAACCGCGTATATTTCAATGAGTTAAAAAAGTTATCAACACTCAAATCACTGATTTTTCGGGAGTTATCAACACCCCCGCCGATGCTTTATCGTCATAAAGTAAGACCCTAAGCCACGAAAACATGCGGACTTAGGGCCTTTAAAAATTTTTACTATTTAGAAAAAAGCGAAATAGCCGTTCCACATTGTTTCACGGGAACTTATTTCTTTACTTTTTTCTCTTTTTCTTTTCTACCGAAGAGGGAGAACTGGACGTAACGTTTGGGGTGGGCCTTCAAATCGGTTACCAAGGAATCGACGGATACTACGGTAGCGTTGATATTGGTATAGAGGGTCTGGTCGTTGAGCAGCTTACCGACGGTACCCTCGGTCGTGGTGAGGGCGGTCTTGACAGCACTGACGGCCGTGTCCATATTCGCGAGCATGACGGGCACATTCGCTTGTTTTACCTCGTCAACAACGATATTGAGGTTTTCCATCGTGTGGTCGACCTTGTCAACGATACCGGGCACGCGGTTCTTCATGATGCCGCGCAGGTTTTCGGATACTACGGTCAGGTCTTCCGACACCTCGTCGATATTGGCCAAGGCACTGCGCATATGGTTTCCTTCCAGTTGGGTTTGAATGGTCATCAGCAGCGAATCGGCGTGACGAACAACGGAGGCTACGGAGCCGGCTACGCTATCTTGGAGGTTATCCAGTAGCCCCGGAACAATGACGGTAGGCAAGAAAGCATTGGCTTCAAATTCCTCGTCAACGGTACCCTTCGGCATTTGCAGTTCGATGGCGGTACCGCCCATCAGACCATTAGGTACCAACGCCATGGTCGTACCCTTGGGCAGGCGGATGTCTTTTTTAACGGAGATATCGACGGTGAAGGCGGTATCTTTGGTAAAATCGTAAAGGATATGGTCTACTTGTCCCACCTTAAACCCGCGGATGAAGACAGGGGCTTGTTCCTGCAAGCCGCTGACTTGTTCATAGTTGCCGTGGAACGGGCGGACGGAGGAGAAGATATTCACCCCTTTGAGATAATAGAAACCGAAATACAATAAGAATAAACAGAGAGCCGCTAATAAGCCGACTTTAATCTCACGTGCATACTTCATAATTTATAAATTTTTAAGATTGATTACAAAACATCCTTCAAACTTGCTTTTGAGTGCATCCTTGGAGCGTATCACCTCCTGTTTGTCCGCACTCTCGGCGGTATAGTACTTATACCATCCGTTCGCCTCAAGGCAACGGCACGGCAGTCCTTGCAGCCGCGGGTCATTCACATCAATAGGGGTACGGGAGGCTAATATCTGCACCGCATAGCGGGGTTTGAGGTCCACCGACTTGGAAACCGTCTTCGGGCGATAGATCCCACTGAACGCCTCGCAGATGGCATGGGCTATGCTATCCTGACCGGTTTTGGAGGCTAAGTAGCGTTCTTCGTTTTTATTCGAGATGAACCCCATCTCGACAAGCACACTCGGGCAGGCGGATTTAAGCAACACCCAAAAGGCCGCTTGTCGCACCCCGCGATCAAAGCGATGGTTGACCTTAATAAACTGATTCTGCATCAGTTCCGCAAAGCGCAGGGACTGGTCCATATATTGGTTCTGCATGAGTTCAAACATAATGTACGAATCCACGGAACTGGGGTCAAAACCCTGGTAGGCCGTCTTATAGTTAGACTCCAGTTTGATGACCGCGTTTTCGCGCATGGCCACATCCAGGTTATCCCCCATTCTTTCGGTACCGAGTACAAAAGTCTCCGCACCGACAGCCTCCTTATTTTCAGCGGAATTCGTATGTACACAGATGAACAAATCCGCATTATTTTTATTCACAAAATCCGCTCGGCTTTGCAGGGGCAGGAACACGTCGGTAGTACGGGTGAAGAGCACCTTCACTTCCGGGTATTTGGCTTGAATCTTCTGCCCAGCCAGCAGCGCCACCGACAGGTTCAAGTCTTTCTCCTGCGCGATGCGTCCGATAGCTCCCGGGTCCTGACCGCCATGACCGGCATCAATGACTACCGTATACGGCTTTTCGGTGGCCCCAAACACGGGGGTCATGAACGCCATTGAGAGAAGGCTGACCAAAGCAAGTATAAAGCCGATTTTGCGCATACTAATCCAAAATACGCTGCAAAATTACATTTTTTTTTGCATATACGCAAATAATCCGGCAAGAAAATCGCGAAAAAGTGAAAAAAGTAAAATATAATGATTTTTTTCGCACGAGCGCTTGCGCGATTCAAAAATATTTTGTAACTTTGCAGCCAAATTGGGTTTATTATGGACCGGAATATGTTTTCACCGGAAGAAGAGCAGCAGATTCAGCAAGCGTTCGAGAACTTACTGGCTGAGTATGCCAAGACGCCGCACACGCAGAAAGTGGAGCGGATCACGCGTGCTTTCGAGTTCGCCAAGAAGGCGCACTATGGGGTACGCCGTTTATCCGGTGAGCCGTATATCTTGCATCCGTTAGCGGTAGCCACGATTGTGGTCAAGGAAATCGGCTTGGGTTCGACGAGTATCTGTTCGGCCCTGCTGCACGATGTGGTGGAGGACACGGATTATACCACGGAGGATATCCGCAACCTTTTCGGGGATAAGATTGCGCAGATTGTGGAGGGATTGACGAAGATCAGCGGTGGGGTGTTCGGAGACCAGGCGAGTGAGCAAGCGGAGAACTTCCGCAAGTTATTGCTCACCATGTCGGAGGACATACGGGTAGTGCTCGTAAAGATTGCGGACCGGTTGCACAATATGCGCACCTTAGGTTCGCAGCCGAAGGAGAAGCAGTATAAGATTGCGGGGGAGACGCAATATATCTATGCTCCCCTAGCCCATCGGTTGGGTCTGTTCCCGATCAAGACGGAGTTAGAGAACCTGAGTTTCCAATACGAGCATCCGGATGTTTACGCGGAGATTGAAGCGAAGATGGAGGCCAACTATAAAGCGCAGATAGACGTCTACAATCAGTTCACCGAACCGATTCGCGCTAAGTTAGAGTCTATGGGTTATACCTTCACCCTCTCGGCGCGGTTGAAATCCGTGTATTCGATATGGAAGAAGATGACCACGAAGAACATCCCGTTTGAGGAAGTGTACGACCTCTTGGCGGTACGTATCATCTTCACGCCGCACACGGAGATTCCCGAGAAAGACCAGTGTTGGATGATTTATTCGGCGATTACGGAGATTTATCGTCCGCACCCTGAACGTATTCGCGACTGGATATCCACGCCGAAGGCGAACGGGTACGAAGCCTTGCACGTGACCGTGATGGGTCCCGACGGACAATGGGTAGAAATACAGATTCGTACCGACCGTATGCACGAGATAGCGGAACGAGGATTGGCGGCGCATTGGAAATACAAGGCGGGGGAAGCGGACGAGAACGAACTGGATAAATGGTTGCGTACGATAAAGGAAGTGCTCGAGCACCCGGCGGAGCAGAATGCGTTGGAGTTCTTAGATACATTTAAGTTGAACCTCTATGCCCACGAGGTGTTTGTATTTACGCCGAAGGGGGAGATCAAGACTCTGCCGCAAGGGGCCACGGCCCTGGACTTTGCTTATTTCCTGCATAGCGAGGTGGGAGACCATTGTTTAGGTGCCAAAGTCAACCACACCTTAGTGCCCCTCAGTTATGTGCTGCAGAGCGGGGACCAGGTAGAGCTATTGACTTCGCCCTCGCAACATCCGCAGAAAGAATGGTTGCATTTCGTAACCACCGCCAAGGCGCAATCCGGTATCAACGCTTACCTCAAGCGGGAGGAGCACGCGTATATCCATAGCGGAGAGAAACGTTTTAACGATGCAGTGATGTTGCTTAAGGCGGAAGACTGTCGTGAGATGGCCCTGCAGCGGATGCTCAATCACTATAAGCTCATTCAGCCCCATCAACTCTTCCTGCAGATTGGAGAAGGTGCCATTCGGCTCGATAATATGGAGCAGATTGTGTTCCCGAAGAAGTCGCTATGGAAGAAACTCAATCCGTTTGCGCACAGTGAGCCGAAGATAGAGACAAAAACCGTAGAGGAGGCTCCGGACTTACGTGCCTCGGAGAAAGTGATACGGACGAAGAGCAAGAAGATTGTCCTGACGGATGAGAACTTAGGTACCGTCTACCATTTAGCCCCGTGTTGTCACCCTATCCCGGGGGATGAGGTATTGGGATATATGGAGGATGACGGGGAGATTTATATCCATAAGATTGCCTGCGAGGAAGCGTTGCGCTTGAAGACCTCCCGCGGGAAGCGGTTATATGCCGCCAGTTGGAACACGAATCGTATCCAATCCTTCCGCGAGACGATAGAGATCCACGGAATCGATCAGATGGGGGTCTTCATCCACGTGCTCACGATTATCACCTCGGAGTTTAACATCAACCTCTGCGGTATTCATATCCAGTCGGAGGATGGTACGTTCGGCGGGACGTTGGATTTGTTCGTATATGATAAGAAAGAACTGGAGGACTTGTTTACGGCCTTGCGTAAGATACCCGAGATATCGTCCGTTCAACGAATAGAGACTAACTTATGAACTTATAAACATTTAAAAACATAAATCATTATGAAAAAAATTCTTGTATCCGCTACCCTTTTATTGTCCACGTTGGCAATGGTAGCACAAACCATCACGTTTCAAGCGGTTAAGCATGATTTCGGTACCATCCGTCAAGAAGACGGAGATGTAACGGCTTACTTCGAGTTTACCAATACCGGTAACGCGCCTTTGATTATCAGTAATGTTCGCACTAGTTGTGGTTGCACACGTCCCACATGGCCCACGCAGCCCATTGAGCCCGGTCAAAAAGGTACGATTTCCGCGACTTATCGTGCTTCCACGCGTCCTAATTATTTTCAAAAGACGATTACCGTCTATTCCAACGATTCGGAGCGCGAAACGGTTACATTAACCATTACCGGAAATGTAACTCCCAAGCCCGCCAACCCGGGGGACCAGTATGCGGTGACGATGGGGGACTTGAAACTCAAGTCGAAGAAGATGAGTTTTGGTGAGTTTGTTCAAATCGGCGAAGTAGAGCGCACGATTGAATACGGGAACTTCACGGACCACGAGATCACGATTGATGTCGTTACCAATGATAATGACAAGTTCCTCAAGGCGGAGTTGACCAATAACACCCTTAAGCCCCAAGAGAGCGGGAAGATCATCTTGACCATCGACACGCGTAAGTGTAAGATTGGTCCCAATTTCGCTGCTATTTATGTTATGGTCAATGACCGGTTGATTGCGACGGAGGAGTACACGATTGATTTGTCCATCAATGTGAACGAGAACTTCACGCAACTCACGGAGCAAGACAAACGTCAAGCCCCGATTGCGGAGATCCCGACGGCACTGAATATGGGAACGATCGCCAAGGGCAAAACCGCTAAGAAGACCTTCTCCATCAGCAATGCGGGTATCAATCCGTTGATTGTACGCACCCTCTATACCTCTGCCAAGGAACTGAGTACCTCGGCGTCTCGCGGTATCTCGTCCATTAAGTCGGGGAAGAAAGCCGATATCCAGGTGACCCTGAATCCGTATGCAGAGAAGAAAGAGTACGCTCCCGGACAATATTCGCGTTCGCTCATCATCTATACCAACGACCCGAGTCATCCCAAACGCATCGTTCAAGTAAATTGGACTATCGAATAAAATGAAACACCCGGAGAACGACGAACAATATAAAGGACTAACCGTCAACGCAGGGGTGGAGAACCTCCCCTCCGTCAATCCTTACGCCACGTTCCATCGAAAGAAACGCACCCTCACCGCCGAGGAGTATTTCCAAGGCATCCGTCAAGGGGACGTGTCTATCTTAGGTCAAGCGGTGACGTTGGTGGAGAGTAACCTGCCGGAAGACCAGTTGATTGCCCAGCAGGTCATCGAACGGTGTTTGCCGTACGCGGGTAACTCCATTCGCTTAGGAATCACGGGGGTACCCGGAGCCGGTAAGTCGACGTTTATCGAGGCACTCGGCACGGAAGTTTGTCGGATGGGAAAGAAACTGGCGGTACTCGCCATTGACCCCAGCAGTGAACGATCGAAGGGGTCTATCTTAGGCGATAAGACGCGCATGAACGAACTGTCGACACAAGCCAACGCGTTCATTCGCCCCAGTCCGTCGGCGGGTTCGCTCGGCGGAGTGGCAAGGAAGACAAGGGAGAGTATCGTACTTTGCGAAGCCGCGGGGTTTGATACGATCTTTGTGGAGACGGTAGGTGTAGGACAGAGTGAGACCGCCGCCCATTCGATGGTGGATTATTTCCTGCTGCTCCAAGTCACCGGTACAGGGGATGAACTACAGGGCATCAAACGCGGTATCATGGAGATGGCGGACGGGATAGCGATAAACAAATGTGACGGAGCAAACGTAGAGCGGGCGCAGGCGGCACGAGTCAGTTTTAAGAATGCCTTAGCTCTCTTCCCGCCTTCGGCCTCCGGATGGAAACCCGGAGCGATCTGTTGCTCTGCCGTAGAGCATACGGGGGTATTAGATGTATGGAACGATATAACGAAGTATATTGACTTTGTCAAAGCCAACGGGTATTTCGAGTCCCATCGTACGGAACAAGCCAAATATTGGATGTACGAGACCATCAACGGGGCCCTGCTCGACGGGTTCTATCGTAACGAACGTATGGAGAAACTCATCGCCCAAGCCGAGCAACAAGTGTTAGATAACCAAGTGAGCAGTTTCATTGCCGCCCACAACTTATTAACAGAATATGGCAAACACTAAAACATACAAGAAAGAGGTCGCACCCAAACTCGGACCTAACGATATGGGTAAACTACCTCCTCAAGCCATCGAGTTGGAGGATTCCGTACTCGGTGCGCTGATGATAGAGAAAGACGCTTATGCTACCGTAGCCGACCTGTTGCGTCCGGAGTCGTTCTATAAGGACCAAAACCGCATGGTCTATGAGGCTATTCGCGCCTTAGCGGCCAAGGACCAGCCGATCGATATGCTCTCCGTAGCGGAGAAACTCAAGAGTTTAGGCAACCTGGATAAAGCGGGCGGCATCGTCTATCTGACGGAACTGACCCGTAAGGTAGCCTCTACCGCCCACCTGGCCTACCATGCCCAAGTGGTAGCGCAGAAAGCCACGGCGCGGGAACTCATCCAGATGGCTGCCCGCGTAGAGGAAGCCGCGTACGATGAGACGCAGGATGTAGAGGAACTCATGCAGGTAGCGGAGTCGGATATCTTTGAGATCAGTCAGCGCGCCCAGAAAAGGGACGTAACGCAGATTGACCCGGTCATCGCCGAGGCGTTCGAGCGAATGAAGAAAGCGTCCAAGAACGAAGGAAACATCTCCGGTATCCCGTCGGGATTCAAGGCACTGGATAAGATCACGAGCGGATGGCAGAAGTCGGACCTCGTCATCATCGCAGCGCGTCCGGCGATGGGTAAGACGGCGTTCGTGCTGTCGATGGCGAAAAACATTGCCGTGAACTACCATAAACCCGTAGCGATGTTCTCCCTCGAGATGTCGAATGTACAACTCGTCAACCGTCTCATCATGAACGTTTGCGAGATTGAAGGCGATAAGATTAAAAACGGCAAACTCAGTAAACAGGAGTGGTCGCAACTCGAGCATAAGATCAACGAACTGCTCGGAGCCCCCATCTACGTGGATGATACGCCGTCGCTATCCGTGTTCGAATTAAGGTCAAAAGCCCGCAAACTCGTCAAGGAGCATCATATCGAACTTATCATCATCGACTACTTACAACTGATGAATGCCTCCGGCATGACCTTCGGTTCGCGTGAACAAGAGGTGAGCATCATCTCCCGTAACCTCAAGGCACTGGCCAAGGAGTTGGATATACCGATCATCGCCCTCAGTCAGCTTAATCGTGGCGTAGAGGCGCGTACCGGCGTAGACGGTAAGAAACCGCAACTGAGTGACCTGCGTGAATCCGGAGCCATTGAGCAGGATGCGGATATGGTTTGTTTCATTCACCGGCCCGAATACTATCGTCTGTATAATGATGAGAAGACGGGTAAGGACTTACGCGGGTTAGGTCAGATTATCGTAGCCAAGCACCGCAATGGTGCCACCGACGAGATATGGCTGCGTTTCCGCTCTAAGTTGGCTAAGTTCCAAAACGAGGACGAGACCTGGGACGAGTCCGAACTGGACGCCGCTCCCCTACCCGAACCCGGGGATATATCCATCACCTCCCGCATCAATGACCTCAACCCTGATGGCGCGGTCTTAGATGATAACTCTACCCCCTTCTAACATCTAAAACTAACGACTAATAACTAACGACTATATATATAATAAGGAATATATGTTACAAAGAACAGAAATCAAAGACGCCCTACAATCCAAGCAGATTGGGCAGCCCATCAACGTTCGCGGATGGGTGCGTAGCCGTCGCGGCAACAAGAACGTCTCGTTCATTGCCCTCAACGACGGTTCAACGATTAAGACCATCCAGATCGTGGTCGATTTAGAGAAGTTTCCTGAGGAGCAACTCAAACCCGTCACTACCGGTGCTTGTATCTCCGCTACCGGTATCCTCGTCGAGAGTCAGGGGTCCGGTCAAGCCGTAGAGATCCAACTCACCGAGTTAGTGGTTTACGGAACGGCGGATGTGGACCAGTATCCGTTGCAGAAGAAAGGACTCAGTATGGAATATCTGCGCACGATAGCGCACCTGCGTCCGCGCACGAATACGTTCGGTGCGGTCTTCCGTATCCGTCACCATATGGCGATGGCTATCCATACCTACTTCCATGAGCACGGGTATTTCTATTTCCATACACCCCTCATCACCGCTTCCGATTGCGAAGGAGCCGGTCAGATGTTCCAAGTAACCACGAAGAACCTGTATAACCTCAAGAAAACCGAGGACGGGAAGATCGACTATTCCGACGATTTCTTCGGTAAGCAGACGTCCCTGACCGTCAGCGGACAACTCGAAGGCGAGTTAGGCGCTACGGCCCTCGGCAAGATCTACACGTTTGGTCCTACCTTCCGCGCGGAGAACTCCAATACCCCGCGCCACTTGGCAGAGTTCTGGATGATTGAACCCGAGGTAGCGTTTATGGATATAGACGAACTCATGGCCCTCGAGGAGGACTTTATTAAGTTCTGCGTGAAATGGGCTCTGGATAACTGTATGGACGACCTGGAGTTCCTCAACCAATATGTAGACAAAGGACTCATTGAGCGTCTTCGCTCGGTCATCGCGTCCGACTTCGTGCACCTACCCTACACCGAGGGTATCCGTATCCTCCAAGAGGCCATCCAAAACGGGCATAAGTTCGAGTTCCCCTGCGAATGGGGCGACGACCTGGCCTCGGAGCACGAGCGTTACCTGGTAGAGGAACACTTCAAGCGTCCCGTCATCATGACCAACTACCCGAAAGCCATCAAAGCGTTCTATATGAAGATTGACGAACAAGAGAGCGGTTATAACGGCAAGAGCGGACAAACGGTACAAGGTACCGACGTGCTCTTCCCGCAGATTGGCGAGATCATCGGCGGCTCCGTACGTGAAGAGAGTTACGATAAACTCATGGCGGAGATAGAGGCCCGTCATATCCCGATGAAGGACATGACATGGTACCTGGATACCCGCAAATACGGTTCCTGCCCTCACGCCGGTTTCGGTTTAGGTTTCGAGCGACTGATGCTCTTCGTCACGGGTATGCAGAACATTCGCGACGTCATTCCTTTCCCGCGTACACCTAAGACAGCTGAATTCTAAAACAATAAATATTAAACGTATGAAAAAACTACTTTCTATCTTGTTTGCGCTCAGTATGACCCTCGGTCTATGGGCACAGGCATCGGTTAAGGGTAAGCTGGTGAATGAGCAGACGGGTGCACCTATCGTCGGGGCCTCGGTCGTGCTCGCCAATCAGAACATTGCCACCACCACCAATGAGCAAGGAGAGTTCTCGTTCTTCTACCTTGAGCCCGGCGATGAGGAACTCATCGTAGAGGCTGACGGGTATGTATCCACCATCGAACTCGTAGCCATCGCTCCGGACCAATCCACCGCCTTAGATCCCATCGCCCTGCACCCTAACCTCATGCAGGACATCCAAGAGGAGGTGCGACTCACGCTCAGCGAAGGCGACATGAACGACGATGATGGTAAGTCCCAATCCCAAGCCTCGTCGGCTTCCGCTTCCACGGATGTGTTTAACTCCGTCACCTCTTGGGCTTGGTCTACGGCTCGCTATCGTAATCGTGGTTACGAGGCGACTTATGAGCAGAACTATATCGAAGGTATATCCTTCAACTCGGCTGAACGCGGACAGTTTAACTTCTCGGCGATGGGCGGACTCAATGACGCTACCCGTAACAAAGAGGTCGTCAACCCCATCGAGGCTACGAACTTCACCTTCGGCGGCTTAGGAACCTCCACCAACTACTTGCAGGGGGCTTCGCGTTATGCCCAAGGGTGGAAGATAGGCGTAGCCGGAACAAACCGTAACTACAAAGCCCGTGTCAATGCCACCTACGCCAGCGGACCGCTCACGAACGGCTGGAGTTTTGTAGGACAGATAGCCTACCGTTTCTCGCCGTATTGCAAGCAGGAGGGTATCATCGGGGAAGGTATTGAATATCACTCCTTAGGCTATTTCTTCTCCGCCGAAAAGAAATGGGACAACGGCAACCGCCTCAGCCTCATCACCTTTGGTGCTCCCACCCAACGCGGTCAGTCGGGTGCGGTGACCCAAGAGGTATATGACCTCTATGGTTCCATCAACTATAACCCCTATTGGGGCTACCAGAACGGACAGATCCGTAACTCGCGTATCGTCAAGTCCTTTGATCCTACGGCTATCGCGGCCTTTGACCTTAAGATTGACGAGAAGAACAGCATGAAGTTCGCGGCCGGTTACCACTACTCCTTCTATTCCAACTCCGCTATCCAGTTCTATAACGCGCCGGATCCGCGTCCCGACTACTATCGTAAGTTACCCTCTTATATGTGGGACGGACAGATCGTAGACCCCGCTTCCGGACAACTCTTCCAAGAAGACGGCACGCACTATCCCTACGGTCTATTCGCCGGCCAAGACCTCAACTCCAATCCGTTGGGTCCGGGTTTTGTGGGGGCTGACGGCACGAATATCGGCGGTTCGATTGATCCTAAAGAGTATAATGACCTCGTGAACGCATGGAAGAGTCGCGACCCGAACACTACCCATATCAACTGGGACGCACTCTATGCCGCCAACTATGCCAACAACGCAGTGGACCCCGAGGGTATAGCGAAATATATGGTGGAGCGTCGCCACAATGACATCCAAGAAGGCGCCCTCAACATCAACTACCACTATACGGACCTCAATCACCTCCACCTCACCTTAGGTATCGAGGCGAAACAGTCGCAAGGTATTCATTTCAAGTCGATTGACGACCTACTCGGTGCTAACCAATGGAAGGATATCGACCCCTTTGCGGACCGCGACATGCGCGAGATCAGTTCGAATATCGGTATGACCCAGACGGAGATCAGTTGGGTCAAGCAGAACGACTATCGCTCGTGGATGCTCAATGACCATAACCCTAAAAACATCCAACAAGGAGACCGTTTTGGGTATGACTACCGCATCAACATGACCACGGCTAAGGTATGGTTGCAGAACCAGTGGACCTTCCACGATCTCGACGTATACTATGCCCTCCAAGTCACCTACTCGAATATGATGCGTTCCACGAACATGCTCAACGGACGTGCCCTCTACCTCTCGCTGCTCTCCAACCAGATGGGGGAGAACGATAAGTACTTAGGTTATGGCAATAACTTCGCCACCATCTATGCTAAGTGCCCGGAACACCTCACCGGTACCTGGCACCACTTCGTGGATCCGTCCTTCAAGGCGGGCTTCACCTATAAGATTGACGGACGCAACCACATTAAGTTCAATGCGCTAGCCCAGACCGTTGCTCCGTTGGCGAGGGATGCGTATATCTCCCAGCGTGTGCACGACCGCGCCGTGGATAATATCTATATCCATGACGAGGCAAAGAACCTCAAGGACTACTACGCTGCTTCGCAGAAAGTGGTGGGCGGTGACCTGACCTACGAGTTCAACTACCCCATCGTTCGCGGTCGTATCACCGGGTTCTATTCCCGCTTCTGGGACGGTACCGAACTCAACGGTTACTATGACGATGAGGTTCGCACCTTCGTCAACCAAGCCATCACCGGTATCAATCGCCGCCACTGCGGTATCGAAGCCGCAGTCAGCGTCAAACTCGGAACGTACTTCACCTTGACGGGGGCTACCTCCGTAGGCGATTATCGCTATACCAGCAATGCGTATAGCGTCACCTCTGCCGAAAACGGTATGGCGCTCGCCGAGACCCGTGACCCGAATAACATGACGGTTTATACTCCTGTCTATGAGACGCGCGATAGCGTCCTGCTCAAAGGTCTGCGCGTATCCTCGGGTCCGCAAGTCAATGCATCCCTTAAGTTATCGTTCTTCCATCCTAAGATGTGGTTCGCGGACATCACCGTTAGTTACTACGACTGGAACTTCCTGGATGTAGCTCCTTCGCGCCGCATGAAAGGACTATTCTCCGGCACCCGTGCCGATGGCACCCCGGTGAACGGTTGGTATGGCGACACGAACAAGAAAGACCCCAACCTGCCTACCGCCATCCAGACGGCGGACGGCAAGGCGCTGAACCTCAACGAGCGCACCGAGGCCGGTTATCCGGCGAATGCCGCACTGGATAAGAACGGCGTGCCTGAGTTGCGTTACCCGTATAACATCATGTCGGAACAAGAGTCGCTGTCGGCTACCAACCCGCTGAACCGGTTCATCATTGATGCCAGCGTCGGCAAACTCATCTACTTGCCGAATAGACAATCGCTGTCCATCAACCTCAATGTGACGAACCTCACGAACAACACGCACTTCAAGACGGGCGGTTACCAACAGGCTCGTCTGCCGCGTACCACGCAACAAGGGGTGAAGGATAACCACAACAACTCCATCATCACTCCCAATGCTTGGAAGTTCCCGGCTAAGTACTACTACGCTTGGGGCGCTAACTTCTATCTAACCCTGACATATAAATTTTAAATAGGAGGATTAAATATGAAAAAGAATTCATTCCTACTACTCTTAATAGCCGCCGGCCTCGCCGCTTGCACCTATAAGGCTCCCGAAGTGGACCAGATCTTCTATTCGGAGTCCCAAGTGGAAGAACTCACGAAGGACGGACGTCTCTATTCTATTCATGAGTTTATCGACTCCTTTAAGACCCCTCAAGGCAATTATTACGACGAGGAGTTCCATCGCTATCGTCTCCCGGCTATTGTCGACGACGAGACCTTCCTTTTCTCGATTGACACGCTGCCTAAGGGCGGTCCCGGTATCTATATCCGCGGTCGCGTTCAGACCGATGACCAAGGCGGCAACTTCTATAAGACCCTCATCATCCAACAGATAGGCGAGGATGGCCAACAGCAGAACCTGCGTATCGGTGTGGATGCCGGTTCGATCTCGGGTTCCTACCCTCGCGGACAAGAGCTGCTCATCCGTTGTAACGGGTTGGCGATTGGTTGCTATGCTAACCAACTGCAACTCTGCACGCCGGAGTATAACAACAAGGTCTATGCCAATAACGAAAAGAACAAGGTGGGTTGGACCCCCGGCCGTCTGAGAGAAGCGCAGTTTGCGGCCGCCGTTAAACGCATCGGGTTGCCCGACGAGAAGAAACTAAGATGCGACACCATCACCATCGCGTCCTTCAAGGACCAACTGAACTTAATCGCCAACCGCAAACTCGAGGGACGTCTCGTATGTATTAAGAATGTGCATTTCACCGGTCAGTGTTATGATAACGCCTCCTTAAAATACTGCACTTTCTTAGACCCCGACTCCTCTAAGTTCGCAAACGTGTTTGCGCCCACCACTGAGAACTTGAACTATATGCAAGGCCGCGTCATCATGGACGAGGCCGGGGATGTGACCCAAGTCTCGGTATCCGAGTTTGCCAAACAGTCGCATTTCTACCTGCCCGGTGCCGGTAGTGCGCACGATGGCGAGAATTGTTTCTATGTGGACGATTCGAATACCAAAGAACCTGAGGAAGGGGCTTACTTGATTGCGCCTTGCGGTAAGACGACCTATTACGTCCCCGTTACGGAGCGTCAACGCGCCTATGGCTGGCACGTGGACGATGTGCTGCTCGTTGGCCCGTCCTATACGACCGGTTTCGTGAATGTAGGACCGGATCAGTGGAGCGAGCAGGTGGGCGTACAACACTGCCCCGATTATCAAGGCTCCGTCACCGGTGTGCTCAGTTTCTATAAGGATAAGGTGGACAACAACAGCAATAAGATTGCCGCTAAAGACTGGACCATCTCTATCTGCGACTTGAGCGATATTAAGATGGTGAATAAGGAAACGAATGCCCCTTGGGTACCTGTTGAATATACGAATAAAAATAAATAACTATGAAATACAGACTTTTTATACTGGCTGCAATAGCCCTCGGTTTACTTAGTTGCAAGCCGAACGATGTAAAGAAAGATTTCTCTTCTAAGATTGTAGGCAAGTGGAAACTGGTCGAATATAACGGTCACACCATTGAGACCAATAACCGCACCGTCTTTACCTTTAATCAGGACCTTACGGGTACCCAATCCTCCGTGGAGATTGTCAACCGCCAAGGTAAGTTATGGCGCCGCCTCGTTCCGCTGACCTACCATGTCGATAACGATGTACTCACCACCCAATGGGCGGAGACTTCCACCCCCGAGTCGTGGATGGCGACCATCCTCAATATCGAGAACGGACAGATGGCTTGCGATGCCTCTACCCGTTTTGTGAACCAAGTGCCCACCCTCGTCGGACCCGCTAAGTACCAGCACCTCAACGGCATCGACTATTCGATCGATATCATCGGTCGTTGGGAAGGACTCGAAGGAGCCGGTGCGCACGGTGCCAGTGACCATAACTGGGAATACTATTCCGATGGTACCTACACCTATTATTCGTGGAACGAAGAGGAGAAAACGTGGGAATATACGAATGACTATAACGAGTATTTCGTGGATGGTGACTTCTTTGTTACCCAATGGGACTCGTCCAACGTGATTCTGCGTGAGGCACACGATATCTCCATCTCCTATAACCCCAATGGCGATATCATGCGTTGGCACGGCTTGCGTGCCAATGGCGCACGCGATTCGTTCCTGCTGCGCCGTATCACGCCCAAACAAGCCGACATCGAAGCTGTTCTTACCGGCAAATGGATTGCCGTCTCTGAAGACGGAAAACCTTGTCTGACGAATAATAAATCCGTTCACACCTTTGATGGTGCAGGAAGCGTGTATTACACCCTCGCTATTCCGGGCCAACTCGGAGAAGATTGGCAAAACCAGACGAAACTCAGTTATACCCTTCTTGGCAACGACTTAACCGAACTCGGATATAACACCCACGGCAACCTCGTTACCTATCGTAGCCGGTTTATGAAAGTGACCGACGATAATATTGAGGTCAACTCCATCTCCGGTGACCGCGTAGGAACGATTGTGCTCAAAAAAGACCACTCCGTTGATTATGACAAGAATATCATCGGTCTTTGGGAAGGTGTCTCCATGGTGGGAGATACCACCTATGGCCCCGCACTCGACCGTCGTTGGAGATATAAAGAAGACGGAACCTATGAGTACCTCACCAAAGTCGGTGACGAGTGGGTTAAGCAAGACGGAATTCATGAGTATATGATTGATGGCAGTTTCTTTGCTTCCCGTTGGAATAAAGGCCAAGATGGTATGGACTATGAGTGGTGGGATCTGAGTTTCAGTGAAGCAGTTGATACCATGTATTGGTATGCGCTCCGCGGCAATGGGAATGAGACCTTTGAGAATAGTTTTGTTATTAGACGTATAGAGTAATATGAGTAAGTTTGGATTAACCGGAATTGATCTTGTTATCATTCTAATTTTAGTGGCGGGAATCGTTAAAGGTTTCTTCCATGGACAAGGTCTGATCAATCGTATCTTCGGCACCCTCTGGGGAGCCGTTAAGGCCCTGATCGCGGTCATGGTTCTGGTGGTTATCGTAGGATCGTTGGATAGTTACTTCCATTTCTTTAGTCAGGAACTGGTGGCGCAATCCTACCTTTACCATTTCATGCTGCATCTGGCTCAGCTCGCTTGGAATGCAATACTATCTCTCTTTGGGAAGTAATCTGGGGGAGCGAGAGCAAACCATCGAACGAGCTATCCGCCTGCTACCGGGCGTGGTAGCTCGCTCGAGTTTCTATTACTCTCCGGCGCAGGAGTTCGTCTCCCCCCACCCTTTCTGCAACTGTTGCGTGAGGATCGAGACGGACCTGGAACCGATGGCGCTGCTACGATTGACACAATCGATTGAGCGTCAACTCGGCAGAACCCGCAAATCCGTCCATGGGCAGCATTTTGACCGCGAAATCGATATTGATATCTTAATGGGGGAAGTGCAAATCTGCACCGCAGATTTGCAACTCCCCCACCCTAAAATGCGTGAAAGGGACTTTGTAATGGTGCCTTTGCAAGAAATTTTGCAAAAAAACGCATAAATATTTGCACAATTCAAAAAATTGTTGTACCTTTGCACCCGCTTTCGAAAAAAGTCGCCACTTTGGCTCAGTTGGTAGAGCAACGCATTCGTAATGCGTAGGTCCGCGGTTCGAGTCCGCGAAGTGGCTCTAAGGCAATGTAAAACAAAAAGCGGACTACCCTCACGGGCGGTCCGCTTCTAGTTTCTATATAGTCGGAGGGCAATGCTTCCAATAAATATAATCAGCAAAACCCAAAATCCGGCAGTACAATCTTTGTAGAACCTAGGTATTGGTTTTGGTGGTTCGGGTAAATACCGGGTGTGCCACCGTTCCACGAAGACCGTGTCCACACGGATGGTTGTAGGCGGAACAGCCGGTTTATTCGTCCGCTGCGATAGCAGTCCCTCGAAAACCGACGCTTCACGCGTCGCCCCTAACCCCACCGTCCCATCGGCGGGGGCACTACTGTTTTTACGGGACTCTATCGCTGCTCCTTTAACGCCTATGGGCGTTGGCTGTTCCTCTCCCCCTTGCCCTATGAGGGAAAGGGTTGGGGTTAGGGTCTGCCCTTGTTTGTAGGTGATTGAGATAGAATCACGGATAACGAGGGGAACCACTTTACTTTGTGTTTTACACGCTACAAAGAGCGCCATCATCAAGAGAAGGAAGATCTTTTTCATTTTTTGTTACGATAACGGTAATGGTAATCAACTCCAATGAGCGACCCTGCAAAAGTGAGGGATTCGCCATATGCCACCAGTACGGAGGAACTAATCTCGCCTTCAGGGGGTGCGTAGAGCCCCAAAAAGAGGAGAGTTAGTCCGGCAAAGCATATAAGAACCGCCAGTGTGAGCTGTATTACATTTAAATTATTCATAGGTTGTTTAAGTTTTTTAGAAAGATAGAGGGATAATCAGTCCCCCTATCCTACATGAGCCTTACGCGATGGGCTCCTCTTCGGGCACTTCGTGCACGAGGTGCTCCTCGTTCCACTTAGCGCACTCGGTCTTCCACAAGAACGATTGGAACGACTTGTAGTTGTCGCGAACGGGCTTGTACTCGTCGTATGCGTCGGACAACGAGTTCGGGTTGGTAACAATCGCACGGACGGCGAGACGAACGGCTTTGAAGCGCGTCTTCGCTTGGGTCTCGGCCGAGGAGTACGGGTGCTCGCTCAGGTCACGAGGGTTACATTGCTTACCGGTCCACATCTTGTCTTTGTTGACGCCACTGCGTCCGAGGTTGATGAGGAACTTGCTGTGCGAGCAAACCTTACCAGACAGTTGCTCAAAAGGCTCCATTAATTTTACTACTTTAGACATAATAGTTAGTTAAAGTTTAGAGTTTATAGTTTAGAGTTTAGAGACGCTCATTCTTTATACTCGGGAGCGATTTACGAGTGGGGGATTAGCCCTCCGAAGGAGTGATGAAGTCACCGTTCTCGTCGTACTGGCTGTTCCAGCGCTTGAACGCAAGACCGAAGACGGAACCGACTTTCGTCTGGGCTTTGAAAGCCGCAGTGATAGCCTTCGTCTCGTCGCTAGTCTTGTTAGCCAGACGCTCACGGATAGCCGCAGACACCTTCGCAAAACGAGCTTTCGCTGCTACTTGCCCCTCAGTGGGTTCCCCGGTGTTCGGGTTACACAACTTACCGGTATAGACAGCACCCGTCTGTTTGTTGGTGCGGAAGTACACATCGCTGTGCATGCACACTTTCTGAGACATAGACTCTACAAGAGCCATCGGTTTAATTTTTGCCATAGTTGTTTAGGTTTTTTGTGGTTAATGTTTAGGTCATCGGCAGTTTCTTTATGCACGCCTGCTGTTTCCGTGCTTGGATGTATTGTTTAAATCTTTCTCTCGCCGCTAGTTGAGATGGGGTAGGAGGCTTAGTCTGTTTGGGACACTTCTTCAAGAACACTTTATTTGTCTGTCTTCTTGTATAGAAGTAGTACCGCTCATTGAGATTATCAGGATTAATTCCCGTAACTACACCACTTAAGGCTTCAAATGGTTCATTCAACGTTACTCTCATGGTGTTTTTTCTCAAAGCGTTCCATTTTTGGGAACTTAGGTTTAAACTGCTCAAACGCCTCATTGAGAGCAGCGTTATAGGTCTTAATCTGAGGTCCGCACTCAACGATGGCCATTGCCATAACGATATTTTTGAGTCGCGGGTCGTGATTACTGATAGGTTCTCTACCGCCTATCCCCGTCCATGCACATACTTTCTCCAAGTACCCCTGAGGGTCGTTACCGTCTTCCTTAGGCGCCCATCGGTTGATGATGGCAGACAGGGTGTTGAGCTTGTATTGGAGGATATAGGTGTTTCCGATGAGCTTAAGGGCTGCGAGGAAACCTTGGTACATAAACCGGAACTGCTCAAACTCGCCGTCGTTGTTATGCTCCTTGGGGTACTTGCCGATCCAGTTGTTATGCGCGTTAATGCGTATATTAAGAGGATTACAGTTACGTATGCCCCTGGGCGTATCCAATTTTTTGCTTTTGGGTTCATAGTGGTTTGGTTGTAAAAAGTTAGGTTCATTCATAATCGTTGTTTTTTGAAATCCGATGCAAAGATACAACATTAGGAAGGGGAGTTGCAATAGTTGGCACAACTTTCCGGCCGGAAAATGCATATTTTGCCTAAAAACACATAAAAATGGCATAAAAAAACCACCAACCGAGTGGGTGGTGGTCGAAAAATTAGTTATTAAGAGTCTTATTTGAAGGCTTGACAAGCGGAATCGTAAAAGTCTTTTAGGTTCTCGTTTGCAACTCCTCTGTCAAATTTACTTTGCAGGTAGGCGATATCCCATAGTTTCTCAAAAGGTTTCCACCTATATTTAAGACCTAACTTATATCCCATCCTCTCAGCAATGATGGCTGCTTGCTCTTTGGTCATATTCGGGGCGAGTTGCATATTCTCATCTACCCATCCTTTTTCTTGGGCTATTTTCCAAAGATCCTTTGCTTGAGGTGTGTTAAGTTCCAAGGGAGATTCGTAATCCGAAGGAACAACATTATTTTCTAAATCTCCATCTGAATAGAAGTTCTGTATATTAAATGTACAGTTCATGTATGTTGCCATAATAAATAACATTAAAAAGCGCGGACTCCTATTGCAACTCCCAGGTACTGGAATACCTATATGCTACAATAGTCATCCACGCAAAGGCAGATGACTTTCTCTATAGCATATACCTAAATTTCCAGTTTTGGGAGTTATAGAAAAAATCAAACGAGATTACTCTCCATCGAAAGCGAGTGCAAAGGTACTACAATTTTTTGGATTATGCAAATTTATCCGCTAAATTATTGAAAAATGTAGTATATAATATGTGTGACTGGGTAAGATTTACTCAATCGAATGGGTCTGTTAAGAGTAGATGACTTAACGGTTCCATGGCATCATTGCACTTTCAAAGCACAAAAAATCATGCAAAGGTACAACGAGAAACTGCCAACTCGTGGCAGTATATATGAAAAAGTAAACCCGAAATGAGCCCCGTGGATGCATAAAATGAGCCCCGTGGATGCATAAAAT
>CALCGR010000107.1 GCA_937901025.1 uncultured Bacteroidales bacterium | reverse complement strand
GTCTTTTTATCCACCCTCACCGTCATCGTATCTTTTTTAATGACCAGCGTCGCCGGCTCGTCCGTCGTCACCCAGTTGACAGGATTGATACACGTCGCAGCCCCTTTACTGACAAATGCCCAAGCTTTCTTCGGGTCCGTCACCGAGTTATAGGACACTACCAACCCCTTCGTAGCCGACTTCGCCGGACGCAAACGCGGATGCATCACATCTTTTCTATCCAACCTGGACCCCATCATGTAGGCTCCTAAACAACGCTGATACACCTTACGAGGCATTGCCTTCAACACCTCCCTAACCAACATCGCCCCTTGACTGAAGCCCATTACAAAGAACGGCCGGTCATCGGGTAGGGTAGCGATATATTCATCAAACTGCCGAAGGATATCCTCCTTCGCCACCGCATAAGCGGAATCAAACTGCCCCGGCTCCGCCAAGATAGCCTCCATCGTAAACTGATGATACATCGGCGCATAAACCTCAAAACTATCCCCTAATACGCGCGAAATATATGCACTCTCTTTGCGTAAGGTCTGCTGCTGCTCCTGCGTCAAAGACGCATTGAAACTGCTGTCCGACACTACATTCGTAGAGATGATGTAAAAAACATCTATAAGTAAAATAAGCATCAGTTTCATAAGTAAAAATCCTTAAATAACGGATGATCGTGACGCAGAACCAACTCCTCTTCTTCTATCGCCATCTCCTCTTTCGTTAATGCCATCAACACCCGTTTAGCCGGCTTCTCAGGCGATGTAATCACGTGCGTCAATCGCCATAGATATAGCCCGTTAGCTGCTGCTAATGTCAGTATATCCTCCTGCGCTTCTTGGGGTAAGATAAGCGCCAATACACCATCTTCAGCGAGCAACATCGCACTACAACGAATGAGTTCGTCATAACTCAGCGTATCCGTGTGCCGCGCCTGCTTGCGCCCCTCATCAGGACACTTAAGCGACGACCGGAAATAGGGTGGGTTGCTCACTATTAAGTTGAGAGTGTAGAGTGTAGAGTGTAGAGTAGTTTAGAGTTTAGAGTTGAGATAAGACCTACGGATTCGAGGGATTGGGTGATGATGGCTTTATCTTCCTGAGTGAGGTGACCCAGGAAGGAGGTGTAGGGATAGCGCCCTAAAGCGACGATGTCGAAGACGGTCGTAGCCTCAAGCGGCTGATTATCCGTCAGCACCAATGCCTGTTGTTTCGCCCGCTCAGCAGGGCTCATGGGGGAGATGTCGATACCGTTAACAAGGATCTGTCCGCCTAAAGAGGGCTGTAATCCCGCTATCGTGCGCAGGAGCGTCGATTTACCCGATCCGTTGGGACCGAGGAGCGAGATGAGTTGCCCTTGTTCCAAGGTAAAGGTAAGGTGCGACTGCACCACCTTATGCTCGTATCCTATGGTTAGGTCAGTTAAGGTCACCGGCGAAATAACGGTCATACGAGGCCATATCGATGAGTCCGTGCCCCGAGAGGTTAAACAATATCACTTTCTCTTTCCCTTCCTCTTTGGCTTTGAGGGCCTCTTGGATAGCGACGCAGATAGCGTGGGTCGATTCGGGTGCAGGGATAATACCCTCCACTTGGGAGAAGAGTACACCTGCCTTAAAAGCATCAAGTTGGTTAATGTCGCGTCCCTCAAACAGCCCGTCTTTGAGCAGTTGGCTCAG
>CALCGR010000106.1 GCA_937901025.1 uncultured Bacteroidales bacterium | reverse complement strand
TCCTCGCTTTGGCGAGCTGTAAGACCCCGCAGGTCGTCCCCTTGGTCCTCCGTGACTCGGTGAGTATCACCTATAAGCAAGGTTCCCCCTTACCATTAAGCGTAATTGAGGAATGCGAGGCGAAAAACACCCCTGGTCTTGCGGAACAAGACCATCGTGTTGAGCCTTGCAGGCCGGGCGCCTGTGCTGTTAAGCCAGGCATAAAGCAAAGCGTGGGCATTTGCCATGGCGCAAATGGCTGCGAAATAGCGAAGCGAGCGGGAGATATTCTCATTAGGGTGGACACTATCGTGGTCGAACGGTGGCACACGCAGCAGGTGCCGGCCCCCGACAAACCCATCCCTCGGTTCTATAAGGATTGTACCAAAGGTTTCTGGATTCTGTTAATTTTGTTCCTCGGAAGTTTCGGCTTCCGCATTCTCAAGGCAATCTACCTCAAAAGGTAGGTTGCTTTTTTTATGCTATTTTGCAAAAATATTTGCCAAATAAACTCAGGATTACTCTTGCTTGAAGTATTGCTGATAATGGTCGAGGAACTTCTGAACGGCCTCGGGAAGAGGACCATAATACTCACCACCCGATGCATTCATGTGACCACCGCCACCAAAGACCTCATGCGCAAACTGATTCACCGGACGATTACCTTGACTACGCAAGGAGATCTTAACCTTAATCTTACTCCCGTTTGCCAGACTTACTTCCGAAGGACTGACCTTATCTTCCCGCATAAAACAGGAATAATAGACATCACTAATCTGCAACGGCAAATTCACTAACCCTTCCGCATCGCCCGATTGGAAATTAAACCGATAGAGCTCGCGACGACTCAGATAAATCAATGCCGTGTGATATTCCGGGAAGATGCGCATCTTCTGGTGTAAACAATACCCCATCAATCGCATCCGGTCCGCCGAATACTGGTTAAACACCTTATTATATATATCGTCCTTATTCACACCCGCAGCCACTAACATCCCCACAATCTCGTACATCTCGGGGTAATTGCTGTTGAAAGAGAAATTACCCGTGTCCGTCATCATCCCTGTGTAAATGCAGCAAGCTGCATCTAAGTTGAGAGTTGAGAGTTTAGAGTTTAGAGGAGTTGAGAGTTGATAGATGAGACGGAAGACGAGTTCGGAGGCGGAAGGAGAGTCGGGATAGATGAGGTGAACCAACTCGCGGGCTGCAGCGAAAGTGGCATCCACATCGATGGTGGCCAAGTGATGGTCGATGATGCAGATATCTTTGGTTTTATCGAGACAATTCATCAGTTTATCCCCCAACGAACCGATACGTTTGGGTTCATGAAAATCGGTAAGGATAATCAAATCCGCCTCTTCTAACAACTTATCCGCCTCAGCAGACTGCATCTCATAAATAATATCCTCACTCGCCCCCGGCATCCATTGGAGGAAGGAGGGGAAGGAATTAGGAATGAGGATTGAGGATTGAGGAATGTGGATTGTGGATTGAAGGTAATGTTTGAGGCCAAGGGAGGAACCCATCGCGTCGCCATCGGGAGACATATGGGTAAGAATGACTACGCGGCGGTCGCGTTCGAACATTTGTTGCACTTTTTTGACCTCTTCTGAGGTGAATTTTGGCAAAATCATAGCGTTTTTGTTTAAAATCGACTGCAAAGATACAAAATATTTTTTAAATATTTGTATATTTCAAAAAAAAATTGTACTTTTGCATGCATTTTTGTTAAAATTGCACGATTATTGATATGAAATACGCGAAAATAAGGATATAAAACTCAAAAATTTAAGTATGAAAAAGTTCATTTTTAGTCTCGCTACTATCTTGGTAGCAATGACCGCGGTCGCAGACGACCAAGTGTTAATGACCCTCAACGGGAAACCAATCATGGTATCCGAGTTTATGTACATCTATCAAAAGAACAGTCAGGGTACGAATGCCGAGCCCAAGACAATGGACGAGTACGTCAATCTGTTCGTTAATTTCAAGCTCAAGGTTGAGGAGGCTCTTTCGCGCGGATTAGACACCACCGCTGATTATCAGAAAGAGTTAGCCGGCTATCGTGCCCAAGCGGCCGTGAAGTATATGACCGATTCTGCGGCTTTTGATAGCCTGGTCGTTATGAGTTACGAGCGTATGGCGCACCCGCGCAGAGCCGCGCACATCACGATTCAATGCCCGATGAACAGCAACGATTCGCTGACCGCTATTGCCCGTGCCCGGATTGAGGCAGCCCGTGCACGCGTACTGAAAGGTGAAGCCTTTGACAAAGTAGCCCTAGAAGTATCGACCGACCCCAGTGTACAAGAAAACCACGGGGAATTAGGTTGGATTACCCCCTTCCGCTATGTCTATTCGTTTGAGGATGCCGTTTACAACACCCCCGTGGGCGAAGTGACGCCGATCTTCCGCAGCGGATATGGTTTCCACATCGCTTTGGTGGAAGAAGAGGGTGTGTTTAAAGAAGTGAAGGCTTCGCACATTATGAAGATGGTGCCGCAGGATAACGAAGAAGCCGCCGAGGCGCAACGCGAGGTGTTGGACTCTATCTATCGTCGTTTTCTCAATGGTGAATCGTTTGCTAAGTTAGCTCGCGAGTGTTCGGACGATAAGGGTTCGGCCATCAAAGGCGGAGACCTGGGTTGGTTTGGTCAGGGGATGATGGTGAAGCCCTTTGAAGATGCCGTAATGAGTATGCAAGCCCCTCGCGTTTGCAAACCGATCCGCAGCCGTTTCGGGTGGCATATCATTTACAAAGCCGACGAGCGCGGTATCCAACCGCTGGAAGAGATGCGCAGTCAGATTGAGCGCAGCGTAAGCCGCGATGAGCGCAGCAAAGAGATGGCAGCCTCCTTCATCCGCAAGGCAAGACAAGAATACAACCTGCCCGAGACTATGACGGATGAGCAGGTGAAGGAATATGCTAACCGGCACCTCGAGGAGAAGTATCCTGAGTTCAATGCACTCGTGAGAGAATATCACGATGGAATCTTACTTTTTGACGTTAGTTTAGGCGAGGTTTGGGACAAAGCCGCTAAAGACACCATTGGATTAGAGCATTATTTCAATGCCCATAAGAATCAATATACGTGGGACAAGCCCCGCTTCAAAGGTTATCTGCTCTCTTGCCAAAACGAGGAAGTAGCTGCCGTAGCTAAACAGATTGTAAAGAACGCCCATCCGGATTCCGTACAATCGTATCTCAAACAGCGTTTGAACACCGATTCCACGACCATCGTTACTTGCGTCTATGGTTTATGGGCAGAAGGACAGAGTGCTAACATTGATAAATATGTCTTTGGCAAAGCCGATGCGAAGGTAAAGGCGAACGCCAACCTGCCTATTATTACCACCGTGGGTAAGAAACTCAACAAACCCGAAGTTTATCAGGATGTCCGCAACCAAGTGACTACGGATTATCAAGATTATCTGGAGCAACAATGGGTGAACGAACTCCGTCAGAAATACCCGGTAGAGATTGATAACGAAGTATTGAATCAACTCAAACAAGAGAATCAATAATGTCCAAACGCTCCGGCATCATAGCGGGTTCTATCTTGGTGGTGAGTATCGTGCTGATGTTCTTCACCAAAGGGCGCATCGACCTTACCGACGACCATCGGTATAGTTTGAATGCGGCTACCCTATCGTTGCTGGAACAACTGGATCAACCGATTACCGCCACCCTCTATTTGTCCGGCAATCTCAATGCGGGATTTATTCGATTACAACGTGCCACGATGGACCTCATGGAGGAGTGCAGCACCCGCTGCTCCCATTGGACAACGGAGATTAAGACCCCTACCGAGGCCGATCAAAAACGATTGATGACAGCGGGTTTTCCGCCCATCCTTATTCACGAACGGCAGCGGGATGGTAAGACCGTGCAAACCCCGTGTTTCCCGTATTTGGAGATTCACTATGGGGATAAGATTTGTTTTATCAAACTCCTGCAGAATGTGCGCGGACGCAGCGGGGAACAAAACCTCAACCAGAGCATCGAAAACCTCGAATATGCCGTGGTGGAGAACCTCTATCAGTTGACGCGGACGAATACTCCGCGGGTGGCTTTCTTAGAGGGTCATGGTGAACTTGATGAGGAGGAGACGTATGACCTCAGTGTGGGGCTGAGCCAATATTTCCAAGTGGATCGCGGAGTGTTAGGGACCTCGGCGGATGAACTCAATCGTTATGAGGCAGTTATTATTGCCGATCCGCAGCAAGCGTTGGGAGAAAAAGACAAGTATATCATCGATCAGTACCTCATGCAGGGCGGACGGATACTTTGGCTTGTGAATGGAGTGATGTTCTCGCAAGAGGCGTTATCCCGTCAAGGATTTACACCCGCCATCGGGTTGGACCTTAACTTGGAGGACCTCTTTTTTAAGTATGGGTTTAAGGTGCGTCCGGTATTGGTACAAGACCTACAATGTCTGCAAGTACCCGTGAACGTATCCCAAACGGATGAACCGAACTATCAACCTGTCCCGTGGTTCTATGCCCCGCTGTTACTCACTTCGGAGCGGTCGGCCATCACTCGTAACTTAGGCCAGGTCAGTGCGGTCTTTGCCTCCCCGATAGAGGTGATGCCGGTGGATAGTCTGCGA
Organism: uncultured Bacteroidales bacterium; assembly: GCA_937901025.1. Classification (GTDB taxonomy): domain Bacteria; phylum Bacteroidota; class Bacteroidia; order Bacteroidales; family Paludibacteraceae; genus Colicola. Next base: position 5,764 of record CALCGR010000106.1, on the reverse strand, counting down.
TACGAAGTACTGCTCGCCACCTCGTCGGATACCCGCCTTATCGGTACACCCGCGAAGGTGGACTTGGCGGACTTCAATCCGGACCCTAAGCAGTTCCAATATCGCTATGCCCCCGTGGCGGTAGCGTTGGAAGGTAAGTTTGCCTCCCTTTATGCCCATCGTCAACCGCCGAGAGAGATTACTGATGCGGGAGAGAAACGGATGCATAGTCAGCCTACGAAACAAGTAGTAGTGGGTTGCGGCAATATCGTTCGTCGTCAATGGGCGGAAGGGTTCTCAAATAAAGACTTCCTCATCAACGCCGTCCTATGGTTGACGGACACGCAAGGATTGATTGATTTAAGACAAAAACAAGTAGCGTTACGCCTCCTCAATACCCAACAGGCACTCGTCCATCGGGCGACGATTCAATGGATTAGCACGGCCGTTCCGATAGCCATCCTCGCGATCGTAGGCGGACTTGTGTATTTGATTAGAAAGAATAAATATTCAAAGATATGAAAAAGAATTTATTCCTCTTCGTCCTCCTACTTGGATGGGCAAGTGTAGGTTTTGCACAAAAACCTAATTTGGATTATCCCACCGACACGATTGAAGGTGTGATTGTATATCGTTATCCTGTAGAACGCAGCATCGGCATCTACCGCGTGAGCGTTAATTTTGGTGTGTCCCAAGCCATGGTCATTGAATGGAACCCCTTCCTCAAAGATCGCGGATTGCAGTTTGGGGACACCTTATATATCCCTTCCGGTCGCACATGCGTTACTCCCGAAGCGCAGCCGGTTATTCCTGAGGTACAGCCGGTCATGCCCGAGGTCAAACCGGTCGTTTCCGACACCCTGGCGGTAGTGCCCCCAACGGAGGTCTCTTTTGCCGGTGCCACGAATATTGCTTTGCTTTTACCGCTCCAAGCACAACTAAACAAACGGACGGATGCCATGGATCGGTTTGTGGATTTTTATGAGGGATGTTTGATTGCCTTGCAACAGATACAAGACAGTTCGGCACTCCTCCAACTTTTCACCTACGATACCGGCAAGGAAGAGGCGGTTATTGAGCAACTCATTCAAGAGGGACAATTAGACTCTATTCACGCCATCATCGGGCCCGTCTTCCCTCAACAAGTGATGGTCTTAGATTCGTTTATTCGGGAGCGTCATATCCCTACCCTCATCCCTTTTACCGACAATGTGCCGACGCTTAGTCAAAACCCGTACTTGATTCGGTTTAATGCCACGGCACAACAAGAGGCGGATACGTTTTTGAATTATCTCCGCCAAGACTCCGCCATTCATTGCATATTGGTGGAGGGACGCGAATCGGATATTTCCAAGAATATTCGTTATATCCGTAAACAAATCATCAGTCAGGACCTGCCTTACACGCTTACAACGCTGCATACGATTATGACCGACTCTTTATTCACTTGTCTAAAGGACAGCGTCAAAAACATCCTCATTTTTAACACCGAGAAGTACAATAACCTCAATATCCTCTTGCCCCATGTGCAGAAGGGGAAACGGATGCACGACTTAGCCCTTTTCAGCCAATATGCTTGGCAGAAAGAACAAGTATTATTGCCGCAAATCTACACCACTATCTTTGCCACCGATTCGCTGGTTTCCGTAGATGAATACGAGCAGGCTTATGACTTATATTTCGGTCACGCCCACGCATCTGATTATCCGCGCTTCGATGTGTTAGGCTACGACTTAACCCGTCAGTTTTTAGCTTTCCTGAAGGGGCAAGACACTCCCCAAGGATTACAATCCAACTTACGCCTAGTTAGAGATGGTGAAGGCGGTTGGATCAATACTTCTATCACTTTGATTAATCAATGACACGTCGGTTTTTCTACATAGTATCCTTACTGCTCATCATCGGCACAAACGCCCAAGCGCAAAAACGATTGCTCGTTCCGGAGATGTACTTCGGCGTACACGGCGGAGCGTCGGGTTCGACGGTGTTGTTTACTCCTGCCGTGGATGCGATGTCACCTTTCCTTAAAGGAGTCGTCGTAGGCGGCACCGGAGGATTGGTGTTCCGCTATAGCGAGCAGAAGTGTTGTGGGGTACAAGTGGAGCTCAACTATATGCAACGCGGTTGGCGCGAAGCGGGAGTGGATGCGAATGGTGTCGAAGCCGATTATGCAAAAAAACTACACTACCTGGAACTGCCTTTCTTAATGCATATTTACTTTGGCAAGCCCTCTTTCCGCGGGTTTGTGAACTTAGGTCCGCAAATAGGCTATTGCATTAAAGAGGAGGAGATCAACCTCAATCCGGCAGGTTATTCTGTCCGTCCCGAATACCAACCGATTGACAACCGCTTTGATTGGGGTTTGGCCGGCGGGCTCGGGTTTTATTACCGCAGCCGCAAAGCCGGTATCTACCAACTCGAAGTAAGAGCCAACTACTCCCTCGGGACGCTGTTTAGCAATAAAGTCGGAGCAGACTTCCAGATGTCCAATCCGCTGACCGTCGGTGTCCATCTGGCGTGGCTTTGGGAGTTTCATAAAAATGAGAAATTGAAGAAATGATGAATTTATTAAAATTATACAAATATGGGGAAAATTATTTCAATTGCTAATCAAAAAGGTGGCGTAGGAAAAACCACTACCGCCATCAACTTATCTGCGGCCCTGGCCGGACTGGGAAAGAAAGTCCTGCTCATTGACGCCGACCCGCAAGCCAATGCGTCTTCGGGTTTAGGCGTAGATATCCGCGAGCTCAACAGCACTATCTATGAGTGCTTAGTCAACCAATTGGATCCGAACAAAGCGATTCAACCCACGCAAACCAAGAATCTCTTCCTCATTCCCAGTCATATCGACTTGGTGGGTGCGGAGATTGAGATGCTGAATATTGCTAATCGCGAGACCTTGCTGCGCACGATGTTACAACAGATCCGCAATGATTACGATTATATCTTCATCGATTGTTCTCCCTCGTTGGGTCTGATTACCATCAACTCCCTCACGGCCAGCGATAGCGTCATCATCCCCGTACAATGCGAGTTCTTTGCCCTCGAAGGGATTGCCAAACTCCTTAATACGGTGAAGATCATCAAGTCTAAACTCAATCCCGGATTGCAGATTGAGGGGTTCTTGCTCACGATGCATGACAACCGTTTGCGTCTTAGCAATCAGGTATACGAAGAGGTGAAACGCCACTTCGGTGACTTGGCTTTCAATACGGTTATCTCGCGTAACGTGCGCTTGAGCGAAGCACCCAGTCACGGCCAATCGGTAATCGATTACGACAGTTCCAGCAAGGGTGCTAAGAATTATATCGCACTCGCCAAAGAACTTATTTCTCGTCAAAAACTTTAAATACTTAGCTTATGAAAAGAATGACCGGACTCGGGCGCGGATTAGACGCCCTCATCGATACCTCCCATGTAGACACGAATGGAGGAAGTAGTATTAACGAAGTAGCACTTGACTTGATTGTAGCCAATCCTGATCAACCTCGTCGTACGTTTGATGAAGAATCGCTTGAAGAACTCGCCGATTCGATTCGCGAGCACGGAGTGATATCCCCCATCACGCTGCGCAAAAACGAAGACGGCACTTATATGATTATTGCCGGTGAGCGCCGTTACCGCGCAGCCAAGAAAGTGGGACTGACCACTATCCCCGCGTATATCAAAGAGGCTAAGGATGAGCAAGTGATGGAGTGGGCTTTGATTGAGAACGTTCAACGCGAAGACTTGGATGCCATCGAGATTGCTTTAGCTTATCAACGACTGATGGACGAATATCAATTAACCCAAGAACGTATGGCGGAAAAAATCGGCAAGAAACGCGCCACGATTACCAATTATCTGCGTTTGCTCAAACTGCCTGCCGAGATACAGATGGGTATCAAAGATAAAAAACTGGATATGGGTCACGCTCGAGCCATCCTAAGCAGCCAATCCACAGAACAACAAATCAGCATCTACCATAAGATTCTGGAGAACGGCCTTTCGGTTCGCCAAGTGGAGGCGTTGGTCAATCACGCCAAGACCCTGGCAAGGGAGAAGATCCAAAAGACCCCGCATCCTTATCTTCGCCAACAAAATATCCTATCGGAGATCTTCCCGCAAAAAGTGAAGGTAACCGAAGGGAAACTGACGATTTTCTTTGCCAACGAGAAAGAACTGAACGAAATTATTAATATCATCCGTTGAAAAAACTGCTGATTGCCATATTACTCCTCTGCTCCATGGGTGTCTCCGCCCACGAACATGACACGATTCCCACCCTCTGGAAACCCGATCCTTATCGGGCGGTCTGGATGGCGGCTATCCTACCCGGAGCCGGACAGATATATAATCGTAGTTATTGGAAACTGCCCATCGTCTATGGCGGTTTGATGGGGTGCGCCTATGCCATCGTACTCAACCATGGGTATTACACCACCTATAAGGCTGCCTATCGGGATATATTAACGGACGATGTTTTGTCAACGGACCCCAAGCGCTCCTACAACGCTGTCTTACCCAAAGGCTACGACATTGAAAAGATGGGCGGACGGGATCGTTATACGCAGACCTTGGATAATCAGCAGAACTCGTATCGCCGATACCGCGATATCAGTATCGTAGCCACCCTTATCGTATATGGTCTATCGATCATTGATGCCTATGTGGATGCGCAGTTGTTTGACTTCGACATCTCACCCGACTTGAGTTTGAACGTGGAACCGGACTTATATTACGACGCCTTGCGGCAAACCCGTACACCGGAGATGCATTTTGCCATCAGATTCTAATGGATATTGAACGCACATATTATTCGATGAAAGAGGTGAGGCAACAAACGGGTCTCACCGATGCTACCTTGCGTTATTGGGAAAAGATGTTTGAGGAATTGAACCCGCGTAAAGATGGTCACGGGAACCGGTATTATACGCAAGAAAATATCGATCTCATCAAACAAATCCAATACTTGCGGGACGAGCTCAAGATCACGCGCATCGAGGCGATCCGTAATGAGCTCAAGCAGGGAACAAAGAAAGTGGATGTGCGTCAACGCGCCACTGAGATATTATTACGATTACGAGATGAACTCGCCGCTATTCGCGCGAACATATAATAAGGAAGATGAAAAAAGTGAATATTGATTGGAAAGCATTGCTGCCCTACGTGGTAGCAATTGTGGTATTTATTGCTGTTGCCGTAATCTATTGCTCACCATTATTGGACGGTAAGGTATTGCAAGCCGGTGATGTCAACACTTGGAAAGGGGCTGCGCAAGAAGCGCAAACTTTTAAACAGCAGACATCAGAAACCACTTGGTGGACTAATTCTATGTTTGGCGGTATGCCCACATATCAAGTAGTGGGAGCTATGCCCTCTACTCAAGTTACCATAGCGTTGGAAAAATTTGCCCATTTAGGATTTTTTGACGATTGGCGTCCCACCGGACTTCTATTAGGATATCTCCTTGGTTTTTTCCTCATGTTATTATGCTTTGGCATAAATCCGTGGCTTTGTTTAATAGGTTCCTTTGCTCTCACTTTGTCTTCCTATTTCATGATTATTATCCCTGCCGGTCACTTGGCAAAAGCTACAGCCTTAGGTTTTTTAGCACCTATGGTTGGAGGTTTTTATGCCATCTTCCGCAAACGCTACTTATTGGGCATTCCCACCTTCCTTTTCTATGGTATCGTGGGCATCACTCTGCATGTACAAATGACGTACTACATTTGTATGCTCATAGGTGTAATGGCCATAGCAGAACTATATATTCATATTTCCGAAAAGCGTTGGAAAGACC
>CALCGR010000105.1 GCA_937901025.1 uncultured Bacteroidales bacterium | reverse complement strand
CAACTCTCAACTACTCTACACTCTACACTCTCAACTCTCAACTGCGCTAGCTGCCATCGCAGGTAGCGCTATAGTGCTGCTGCTCATGCTTCTTATCGCTCGGCGGATACGCTCGAATGTGACCCTGCTGATTGTAGGAATGATGGTGGGAGCGATAGCGAGTGCGTTGGTAGGTGTGATACAGAACTTCGCCGATCCCGACAGCCTCAAACTGTTTATCGTTTGGACGCTTGGTTCGTTGCAGGGCGTAGGATGGCAGGAGTTGCACTACTTGCTACCCATTACGATAGTGGGTATCATCGTAGCGATAGGACTTATCAAACCCCTGAACGGTTTGCTTTTAGGAGAGGATTATGCGCAAGGATTGGGCATACGGGTTTCGTCCATCCGTTGGGCTATTGTGTTGGCTACGGGACTGCTGGTGGGCGGTATCACCGCTTTCTGCGGACCGATTGCTTTTGTGGGAGTGGCTGTGCCACATATAGCACGAGGCTTGATGCGCACCAGTAATCACCGCATCATCATACCGGCTTGTGCATTGATAGGCGCTAACCTGCTGTTGGCATGCGATATCATCTGCTCGCTGAGCACCTACCCGCTACCGATTAGCACTATGTCCGCACTGTTCGGAGCACCCATAATAATAGGAATAATAATTAAACGATAATATGAGCTTTATTAGTATCATCAGTTCACTCTTTGGAAATAAGGCACAAAGAGACATGAAGGAAATTCAGCCTTATGTAGAGCAAATCAAAACTGCTTACGAGCAGATTGATCAGTTAGATAACGACCAACTCCGTGCACGGAGTCAGGCCCTGATGCAGCAAATCCAAGACCGCGTCAAGGATAAAAAAGCCCGCATCGCGGAACTCAAAGCCGGCATAGAAGTCCTGGAGATTGACCAACGCGAGAAAGTGTATAACGAAGTGGATAAAATCGAAAAAGATATCCAAGAGAGTTATAAACAAGTGCTGGACGAAATCCTGCCGGAAGCCTATGCCATCGTTAAGTCCACCGCCCGCCGATTTGCTCAGAACGAGGACGTGGTCGTAACCGCTACTCAAATGGACCGCGACCTGGCTGCCGACGAGCGATTCGACTTTGTGGATATAGACGGCGACAAAGCAATCTACCATAACCACTGGACTGCCGGAGGAAACGAGATAACATGGGATATGATTCACTATGACGTGCAGTTATTCGGCGGCGTTGTCCTGCACCAAGGTAAGATAGCCGAGATGGCTACCGGTGAAGGTAAGACGTTAGTGGCTACGTTGCCGGTGTTCCTGAATGCCTTGACGCACGAAGGAGTACATATCGTGACGGTGAACGATTACTTAGCGAAACGTGACTCCGAGTGGATGGGACCGATCTATATGTTCCACGGCCTGACGGTGGATTGTATCGATAAGCATAAGCCTAATTCCGATGAGCGCAGAAGAGCGTATGCGTGCGATATCACGTTTGGAACGAACAACGAGTTCGGTTTCGACTATCTGCGTGATAACATGGCGATCTCGCCGCTGGACTTAGTGCAGAGAGGACATAACTTCGCCATCGTGGATGAGGTGGACTCGGTGCTGATTGACGATGCCCGTACACCGCTCATCATCAGTGGTCCCGTACCGAAGGATGAGGAGCAGTTCTACGATGAGTATAAGCACAGGGTAGAGTTGCTGGTAAGGTCGCAACAGTCGTTGACGACCCAGTACCTGACGGAGGCAAAGACGAAGATGGGCAGTGCCGACGAGAAAGAGCGCGAGGCGGGTGAATTGGCTCTGTTCCGCTCGTTCAAGGGTATGCCGAAGAACAAGGCGCTGATTAAGTTCCTGAGTGAGACCGGTAATAAGGTGAGACTGCAAAAGACGGAAGAGTTTTACTTGCAGGAGAACGAGAAGAACATGCACGTAGCGACCGATCCGTTGTATTTCGTTATCGACGAGAAGAACAAGACGATAGAGTTGACGGATAAGGGTATTGATACCTTGACGGGGAACACGGAGGACCCGCAGTTCTTCGTATTGCCGGATGTAGGCAGTGAGATCGCGGAGGTGGAGCAGGATAGTTCGCTCTCGGCGGAAGTGAAGCAGCAGAAGAAAGACGAGATATTGTCTAACTACGCCATTAAGTCCGAGCGCGTACATACGGTGCACCAGTTGCTCAAGGCGTATACGCTCTTTGAGAAAGACGTAGATTATATCATTGATAACAACGAGGTGAAGATCGTAGACGAGCAGACGGGCCGTATCATGGAGGGTCGTCGTTGGTCGGATGGTCTGCATCAGGCGGTAGAGGCTAAGGAGAACGTGAAGGTAGAGGGCGCTACGCAGACGTTTGCGACGATCACGTTGCAGAACTATTTCCGCATGTACAATAAGCTGGCCGGTATGACCGGTACGGCGGAGACGGAAGCGGGAGAGTTCTGGAATATTTACAAGTTGGATGTAGTGGTTATCCCGACGAACCGTCCGATTGCGAGGGAGGATATGAATGACCGTATCTACCGCACGAAACGCGAGAAATACAATGCGGTCATTGACGAGATTGTCAGGTTGCGCGACGAAGGCAGGCCGGTACTGGTAGGTACGACATCGGTAGAGATCAGTGAACTACTGAAGCGTATGCTAGACTTAAGGCATATCAACTGTCAGGTGCTGAATGCTAAGTTGCACCAGCACGAGGCGGAGGTAGTAGCCGAGGCTGGACGCAAGGGCGTAGTGACGATTGCCACGAACATGGCCGGTCGTGGTACGGATATCAAGTTGACGGCGGAAGTGAAGGAGGCCGGCGGTCTGGCTATCATCGGTACGGAGCGGCATGAGAGCCGTCGTGTAGATAGGCAATTACGTGGTCGTTCCGGTCGTCAAGGGGATCCGGGTTCGAGTGTGTTCTACGTGAGCTTGGAGGACGATTTGATGCGAATGTTCGGTTCGGAGCGTATCGCAGGTCTGATGGACCGAATGGGTTTCCAAGAGGGTGAGATGATTGAGCATCAGATGATATCGAACTCGATTGAGCGTGCCCAGAAGAAAGTGGAGGAGAATAACTTCGGTATCCGTAAGCGACTCATCGAATACGACGATGTGATGAACCAGCAGCGTAACCTGATTTACGCTAAGCGTCGTCACGCGTTGATGGGTGAGCGTATTGGCGTAGATATCACGAATATGATTTACGACACGGCGGAGGGTATCATCCAGACCGCAAGGGATACGATGGATTATGAGAACCTCGGGTTTGAGGTGATGCAAGTGTTTGCCATGGAGGTGCCGTTTGATGAGGACACGTTGCATAACACGAAGACGGATAAGCTCGTAGATATGCTGGCGCAAGCGGCTATTGAGACGTTTAAGCGGCGGATGGATAAGCTGATGACCGTAGCCAATCCTGTGATACAGAACGTATATAAGGAGAAGGGGGCGATGTACGAGAATATCCTGGTACCGATTACGGATGGAAAGAAAGTGTATAACATCGCCATCAACCTCAAGGAGGCTGCGGAGACGGAGAGTAAACTGGTGGTCAAGGAGTTTGAGAAACGGATGATCCTGTATGTCATTGACGATGAATGGAAGGAGCATCTGCGTCAGTTGGACGACTTGAAGCAGAGTGTACAGAACGCCTCGTACGAGCAGAAAGACCCGCTGTTGATTTATAAGTTAGAGTCGTTTAATATCTTCCAGCAGATGCTCGATAGTTTCAATCGCCGTGCGATTGCTATCCTCCTCCGCGGGCAGATCCCGACGCAGGCGCCGCAGGGCGTACAGCAGGCAGCGGCTCAGCAGCGTTCGGATTACAGTCGTTATCGTACGCAGAAAGATGCCGTACAACGGGCAGCGCAAGCCAGCGGTCAAGCCGCTGCGGCCTCGCGAGACACGCGTGAACAAGCCCGTCCGGAGCCTATCCGCGTAGATAAGAAACCGCGTCCGAATGACCCGTGTCCGTGCGGATCGGGTAAGAAGTACAAACAATGTCACGGGCGATTGGAGTAATGCATAATTTGTTATATATCACTTGGAACGTAGATCCCGTGATTTTCCATATCGGAGATGGCGGGGTGAGGTGGTACGGACTGCTATGGGCGTTGGGTATCTACTTATGTTACCTGGTGCAGGTGAAGGTATATAACCACGAGGGCTGTCCGAAGGACTGGGCGGAGAAGATCTTCTGGTGGATGACGCTGGGAGTGATCATCGGTGCGAGGGTAGGCCACTGTTGGTTTTACGAGTGGCATTGGAGCAATGACCCGATACAACTGTTGGCGTGGAATATCCACTACCGCAATCCGTATATCGAGCATCCGTTAGCGTTACTGAGGATATGGGAAGGCGGACTGAGTTCGCACGGAGGAGCGATAGGTTTGATTATCGCTTCGTGGCTACTGAATAAGAAACACTTTAGTAAGCGGCCGGAGTTCCATACCTCGCTCGTGTGGATATTAGACCGGTTGGTGCTGGGCGTATGTATCACGGCGACGCTGATACGCTTCGGGAACCTGATGAACTCGGAGATCTACGGTGAGCCCACGACGATGCCTTGGGGATTCATCTTCGTAAGGGACGGTCAGACGGTACCTTGTCATCCGACGCAGATTTACGAGATGATCTATTGTATTGTAGCAGGGATCGTGACGTGGATACTGTATTGGAAGTTCGATGCGTATAAACGCACGGGACTGCTATTAGGCGTGTTCCTGATTATCGTCTTTGTGACGCGGTTCGGGTTAGAGTTTATTAAGTTTAATCAGGAGGCTTTTGAAGATAATTTCTTCCTCAATCAAGGGCAGGTGCTGTCGATTCCGCTCATTGTATGGGGAGTGTACCTGGTTATTCATAGTTTAAAGTTTAAAGTTGAAAGTTGAAAGAAGCCGTCTAGTTTGAGAGTTAAAAGTATTATATGGATGCTGTTTTGTGCTGTCTTTGCGGCAGCACAAAATGTATATACGTATCCGGATACGATTCACCCGCAAGATTTGGTGAATACGGTTAATATGGATGAGTATCTTATGGATTTGTTAACTCAGCAAGCGCAGCGGATTTATGAGAATGACTCGGTTTTTCAACTGGCGATTGCGGAGCAACATCGATTGGATTCGATACGACAGGACTCGATCTTATTAGACTCGTTGAAGACCATCAATAAGGACATTGTGTATCTGCCCCCCGCAGTAGCGAGGATAGCGATAGAGAAGTCGTGGATTAAGGATGAGGAGCAGGATAGGGAGGATGTGTTGTTAGCGATACGCAACTACCATTCGCCTTGGCGCAAAGGGGCTACGGTGATGTTGCAGATGACCCAGAACTATGTGTCGCCTAACTGGTATCAGGGCGGTAACACGAGTTTCGCGATGTTGGCGATAGCGCAAGGGTATATTAATTATCAGTCGGATAAGTTTACGTGGCAGAACAGTGGCGAATGGCGTGGTGGGTTCTCGACCATCAGCGGGGACACGTGTCATAAGGTGAATACGACGGAGGATTATTTTAGGTTATATACGAAGGCGGGTTATGAGTTTTATCAGAATATGAACGCCATTGTGTCGGGGGAGTATATGATGAATCTACTACCGACGTATCGCGAGAACTCGAATGAGATGAAGACGGCTTTTGCGTCGCCTATCCGTATGAACCTGGCCGTCGGTCTGGATTTTAGGCCGGTACAAGGATTGAGTATTGTTATCAACCCGCTGGCGTATAAGTTGGTGTATGTATGGAAGACGGGTCAAACCAATCCGAATGATTTCGGTATAGAGACGGGGCAAAATCTGCTCAGCGAAGTAGGTTCGTCCGTTCGGTTGGATTATCTATGGAAGCCCGTGCGTGAGTTTTTGTTAGATACGCGTTTTTACATGTACACGAACTATCGGCGGGTAGAGATTGACTTGGAGGTGAATGCGAATTTTATTATCAATCGGTTCTTATCGGCGCGTGTGACGTTACACCCCCGTTATGATAACACGATTATCTTAGAGGGTGACGAGAAAGCGAAGATGCAGTTTAAGGAGTTCTTATCGATTGGTTTCACCCATCAGTTCCGATAGGCTGTCCCAGCGCAAGATGGCGTCGTGACCATATTTCCAAATGTTATAGCGAATCTTACTGAGTTCCACTTCTTCGCCTAAGTGCGATTTGGAGTAGAACTTATCCGCATAGCAGATGATTTTCTCCTCGAGGCTGACGGGGATATAATCCCGTTCGGGGACGGGGAGGGATTCCCGTATGACTTGTTCGATGGAGATCCCGGACCCGGTATGGCGTTCCGCCACGAGTGCGTGACGGGGTAGTCCCTCTTTCCGCAAGAGTTCGGCACCGAGGAATCCGTGTTCTATATACGCGTGTGCGCCCGTACAATATATCTTAGGTGCGTTGCAGTAGAGGATACCGATATCGTGCAGCATCGCGGCTTCGGCTACGAAGTTACGGTCCACCTCCCATTCGGGATGCAGGTCGATGATACGTAAGGAGCGGTCCCGCACCTGTTCGCTGTGGGTGACGAGGATATGCCTTAGTTCCGGCAAGTCGTGGTAATATTTATCAATGAGCTCGTAAACCATTGAGTAAGGCTTTGGCGTCCATGCGTTTCTTGCCGGGTAGCTGAAGCTCGTCGATCTCGATCCAGCCGTCCGCACAGCGGACGGAAAGGAGAGTAGGGGGGTAGGGGGGTAGGGGGGTAGGGTGCGCTGTGACGTGGTAGATTTTGACGTTTTCGTACAGGGTGTTGTTGATGGTCAGGTTAGCCCATGCGCAGGGGTAGGGGCTGAGTCCGCGCACGAAGTTATGGATCTGTTCGCACGACTGATTAAAGTCGATTTGGCAGGTCTCTTTGAAGATCTTCGGTGCGGGTTTGAGGTCGTCGGCTTGCGGTTGTTCGGTAGTAGGCAAGGCGATGTGTTTTTGGTCGCATTCGTCGATGAGTTTGACGGTGCGCAGGATGACGTTTTTGCCTAATTCCATCAATCGGTCGTGTACGCTACCCACGTTTTCGTCGTCACCGATTTCTATCTTTTCCTGGAGGATGATATTCCCGGTATCGATCTCGTGCTTAAGCATAAACGTAGTGACGCCGGTTTGTTTTTCGCCATTGATGACCGCCCATTGGATGGGTGCGGCTCCGCGGTATTGGGGCAGTAAGGAAGCGTGCAGGTTGAAGGTGCCTAAACGGGGCATTGCCCACACGATTTCGGGGAGCATACGGAAGGCCACAACGACCTGTAAGTCAGCCTTATAGGAGGCGAGTTGTGTGACGAAGTCGGGGTCCTTGAGTTTCTCGGGTTGGAGGACGTCAATCTGATGCTCGAGGGCATATTGTTTGACGGGTGAATATTGGAGTTGGTACCCTCTTCCGGCAGGTTTGTCGGGCATGGTGACGACGGCTACCACTTGGTAACCGTTTTCGACGAGTGTCTGCAATCCCGCTACTGCGAAGTCGGGGGTTCCCATATAGATGATTCTCAGTTGGCTCCCCATAGCATTTT
>CALCGR010000104.1 GCA_937901025.1 uncultured Bacteroidales bacterium | reverse complement strand
CGTGGCAGCTCCACGATAGCCAGCCGTGGCCGCTCCGTAATTGCCAGCCGTGGCAGCTCCACTATCGCCAGCCGTGGCCGCTCCACTATCGCCAGCCGTGGCCGCTCCACGATAGCCAGCCGTGGCGGGTTGGCCTGGCTCGTCGTTGTGCTCATTGGTACAGTGCTCTTTGACGTACTGGAACGTAAGGCGGCAAATTTCCGGCACGCCTATTTCCGCGCCTATCGTAATCTTTTTAGCTACGCGCTTGGTATCCTCCTCGCGCTCATCGCTCACGCCCTCCAGCTCTACCTCGCGGTAAACGCTCGTACCGGGTGCGTAGTGTCCTAAACACATTACCGGGCTCTCGCAAGCGTGGAACCCTGCCTGGCATAGCTTGGCCTCTTTTTCCTCGTACGTTTCGCCCTCCCGATACTGGAACCCGCGACACGTTAGGTCTTTGTTAAATCCTTTGTAAGCTTTCATTTCTTTTGGTTTTTTTTTGGATTATCCGGCACTATTGCCGTTTGCTGATAGGGCGTGGCTCGAACCCGCAACCGTTCCACGTTTCCGTAGCCGCTCTGTCCGATTGAGCTACCTACCAGGTAAGCGCGTCCGGCTACGTTCCGCCTATTGTGGAGATAAAAGCCTACCGTTCCGTGTGCGTCGCGTACATTGTAGCGGGGCGCGCTTTATTTTGTCGTTTGTGGTTATAGTTTCATCTTAATATCCATATATCTGCTTAAATAATCCGCTAATACTATTAGCTCGGTAGTTATTTCCACAAACTCGGCGCGTCATATATACGCCTGTACCCATTACCAAACACGGGCGGAACCCGTCGCGCTCCATCTTCTCGTATTTCTGCTGCTTTGTCATATCTTTAGAATTTTAGGGTTACTTATTTGGTTGGATTATTTTACGTAAAACGTTACGGTAGCGCCGCCGTAAATCTTGCAAGCGGTCTTATCGGCCTGGCTATTGAAAGCGCGCAACACAAAGCGTACCAGTTTGTCCCAGCAGCCGCCCAGTATATCGAGCAAACCGCTAACGCCTACCAGCTTATTAACTTTAACGCTATTAACAAATCCGAATACCTTAATACGGAAGTAGCGGTTAATCGTTGTGGTGTTAAGCGTAATCTCGCCGAGGCTCTTTGTGTTGTATAGCTTGTTCATAATCTCTAAATTTTTGGGTTTCTAATTTGATTTCTAATTGGGTTATTTTTTGGTGGGGAGTTTTTTACACTCCCCTTTGTTATTACTTTACAAATGCGTTATATGCTAAAGTGATATTATCAAAGTAAAAACCTTCTTTACCATTATCTACTACTACTAATTCATCAAAGAGGCTGGTAAAAACTTTCAATCCAAGACTTTCTAAAGTTTTAATCATTTCTGCTTTCATAATTTTGTAGTTTTTAAAGTTGTTTTAGGGTTGTTTTTCAAATTCTGGTGCAAAGATACAACTTTTTTTTGATATATGCAAATTTTTTCGCATTTTTTTTCATTTTTTTTGCATTTTTTCGATTTTTTTGCAGTTTTTTCGGGTAAAAATGTGCTCTACAACATAAAAAAAGCGGCCACGTATCGCTACGTCGCCGCCTCTCTCATCACCAAGGCTTTGTTGGTATCTTGGATAGCTTAAGCGTTACCACTCCTTTACTATATTGCGCGTCCGTCCATACGTAACGCGTGCCATCAATCAGGAGCAGCGTCTTTGCCTTCAGGCTCTCGTAATCCGCCAGCGTCATACGCGCCTGCACCTGAATGGTCGTGCTCTCGTCGCATAGGTTCTGCACACCATCGCACTTGCGCAAGCGTACGCGCGTCATATTATACGCGTCTGCCTTTGCGTCCGCAACCACGAACGCGCCGTTTGCCTGCTCGTTATCGACTACTACGTTGTACGTGCCGTTCTCCATCATGCCCTCGCTGAACGGTATCTCCAGCAGCGTGCTGCTCTCGTCGAGGTTATCGTTGTCGATCACGTACACGTCGCGCTCGCGACCCAGTACCCACTCGCCACTATCGAACTCGACCACGTTCTCACGTGCATAGTCCGCGAAGGTGCGCTTAACGCTCTGAACCTTGATTATCGTGCCCGTCAGGTTCTTGACCTCCCAGCCATCAACCGACACGGGATCAAACGTAATACCGTTCTCGTCCGTGTAATTGAGTACCGTTCCGCTCATCGCCGCCACCATCTTAAGGATGTCAACAACGCTCACGTCAGGCAGATTATCTTGAAGAAACACCTCCTCGCCATCTTGCCAATCTCCGGAGCCTTGTATTCCGATGGTCGCGTGTACGGTGTAGAAGTGGGAGCTATAATTGAAAGTCCACGCCAGCGAGCTCTCGTAGAAAAACACGCCATACTCCTCATAATACGGGGTCGTTCCTTGCTCGATCTCAACGTCGCCAGCATAGTATAGGAAAAACGTGTCGCCGCTCCTCATATAGAACTGCTTGCCAGTTACCTTCTGACCCGCGCCCGTGCGCGTCTTGATATATATATCCGACTGCACGTCCGTGCCAAAGGTTATAATAAGATCATGCAGCGCCCGGAACGCTGGCACGCCTACGGGGTCGGCGTACTCGATATGCTCCTCGTAATAACCGCCGCCAGTTGGCACTGCGCTTATATTATAGCCGCGCACCTCCATCGTATCAGACGCAAGCATACGTGCGAACGCCTCGTCTATACGAACGCCTCCTACCTCGCTCCGTAGCGTTCCATTGCGCTCCTTTGGTCGGTTGAGTTTAGTCGGTATCAGTCGCAAGTTCTCCGTTCCGCTCGGCACATATATCGTCGGCAGCACGTATCGCTCCGTAACGAGGTCGAGAATATACTTTACGCGCACGCTCGGAAAACGCAAGCCTCCTATCTCGATATACTCAACCGTCGCCCAGCCTTGACCGACTGCGTCGTGAGCTGGAACTGGCAGCTCGCCATAGTGTACGATATCCTCGGGCGCTATTATCTCGCTCACGTTGCCGAGGTCTTTTATTTTCTTAAGCCCAAGCAGTTCGCCCGTAACGAACACCGCCTTGTATTTATCCCCGTACTCGCTCACGTATAAGTAGCCCTGCTTTACGACCAGCCCGTCTTGCAGTTCCGCCTCAAAGCGTCGGCGCATACCCTCTCCGTCGTATGCTGGTATCTTCGCCAGTTTCAGGATTTCCTCGTTGCGGCGCGTTGACGGAAGGTCAAACGAAAGCGATCGCTCGCACGATACGGTATCAAAGGCGAAAAGCGGGTTAGTTTTTTTGAACGATAATGCAGCGCCCGCCATCAGGTCGAGCGCCACAAATCGGGCGTTTACCGCGCCCGTAGGCTTACAAAGTAATCGCATCGTACTTTTTATATTTAACGTTCACCTCCAGTTTATTCGTAGAGCCGCCGTTTGGGATCGTTATCGACTTTGTCGTTACGTCCACGCGGTTAAATGTTACGCCGTCAACGCTTACCTCAACGCCCGTGCTCGTAACTATATCGCCATAGTACCAGCAGTCGTACGGTGTCAAGTTGTCGAGGTATAACTTGAACCCATCGACGCGCCCCTTTGCTCGGTTGTAACTGCCGTCAATCGTCAGCAGGTCAACGCTATCGCCGACCGACTGCTCAACGTCGCGCACCTCGAACACGTGCGTACGTACACGACCAGCAGCCGAGAGCCAGCGCACGGTCGCATATCGCTTGCACGGGTCGGTATCAATCAGGCGGAACTTGGCTGCCACTTCGCCGCCGCTCGACAGTTCTACGTCCGTGATACCTTCAATTCCGTTGCCATACGCTCCGCCAGTTCCTGCCTGAATATCAGCCTCTCCGCCCGTTTCATCATCGACGTTGCGATATTCGAGATATAGCGGTTCTGTCTTGGTCGCTTGCAACTCAAACGACACCCGATTTGCCTCGCCCGCAAAACATTGGCGATACATTACGCTCGGGCACTCAATCGTCGCGCCGCTCTCCGTCTTGGGAATAAGCAGCGAGTACGGATCAATAAAGCCTAATACCTCGAAATTCGCGTTAACCATCTGCAACTGCATACCGTTGAAGTTGAAGATATAAACGTCGCCAGCTCCGCGTGTGCGAATAATGTCTGACACATCAATAACGCACTCGCCAGCATTATCGAGCGAGTAGGTCGCCAGCACGTTCGATGTGTCGCCGAATGCCACGCTCACTTTCCCTATTTGGGTGTCGTTAACTCGCAGAAGGTTGCGCTCCTGCATATATACTGTTTTATTGTACGCTTGCACCGTAAGCGTACCGCTCCTTAATACTCTCATATTCTCGCTATTTCGTTATAAGTTGCCACTTGGCCCTCAAAGGTCTTAAATTCTGCGTAGTCCATCACGGGCGCAGGCATCTCGCGTAAGGCGCTCGCCATCGCGTCTGCAAGTTGTCCGTAGTCCAGTCCGCCGCGCATCGGGTTCTGCGCGATCTCGTAGAGCAGGTTGTTCGCCTGGCGTGGGTTATAGATACCCTCCGCACTATTTACGTGCGCAATCAGTTTGTCGCCCGTGTACGAGTTGCCCTTGATCACTCCGCCACCCTCGAACTTTCCAGCGTCCGCCGTGCCGATTACCTGCTTTGCCTGCACGAATGAACTTGCCACTCCACCGAGCGCACCGAGTACCGCACCTACCATCGCCGCAATATAGCCACCAATCAGGAACGGAGCGAGAGGGCCACCAGCCGCAGCCGCGTCCGTGGCACCCTTAACGGCACTCACGATAGATTTAGCCGTGTCCGCGATACTTATCGCTTGGTCGGTTACGATCTGCGCGATACCGAACGCCTTACCGGCCGCAGCCGCCTCCTTGTTCTGCTCGCCGTAGGCTTTCAGCAGGTTGCTCATCTGCCCGAATGTCTTTGCCGCTTGCTTACCCGTGTCCATCAGCGCCTCTTTGTACGCCTCGCGTGCGTTCTGCGCTGCCTGAATAAGCCGCTCGTTATACTCCTCGTCGAGTTCCGCAGCACGCTGGGCGAACGCCTCGCGAATAAGGTACTTTTCCTCCTCCGTCAGTTCCGTGTTCGCCAGTTCCTGCTCCATCTGGAGCGTCAGCAGTTCCTTCTGCGCCTCCAGTTCCTCGGCGCTGCCTTCCTCTGCGAGTTCGATACGATACTGCAGTACGCGTTGCGCACGCTCCTGCTCGCGCTGCCATTCGTCCTCGTCCTTCTTCGCAGCCGACGCCTCTGCCATATCTGCCAGTTCGTCCTCCAGGGCCTCCTGCATTGATACAATAAGCGCCGATAGTTTCGCACGGCTCTCGACGGTCAGGTTGGTTTCGGTCTGCAACCTTACTTGCAGCGCCTCGATTTCCCGCTCTCCCTCGATACGACGCTTGGCGAGTGCGCGTGCGTCCTCGTCCTTAATAAGCGTCAAGGTAAAGTCCTCGACCTTGCGATTTATCTCCTCCGCATTTTTTAGCCTTGCCGCCGCCTCTTCTTGTGCCGCCTTTGCCGC
This sequence comes from uncultured Bacteroidales bacterium, assembly GCA_937901025.1. Taxonomy (GTDB): domain Bacteria; phylum Bacteroidota; class Bacteroidia; order Bacteroidales; family Paludibacteraceae; genus Colicola. The sequence goes on along the minus strand of CALCGR010000104.1, from coordinate 23,903 downwards.
CGACGCGTCAACAGTTGCCAGTTCCTTGCGCAACTTGCGCACGCCAGCAAAGTATCGCTCCTCCGCTTGATAGAGCGCCGCACGTGCAGCAGCGATTTTGTCCCTCGTTTCGTCGCTCGTATCGACCTCCTGCTTTGCCGTTTCTTCGAGTATGCGCAGACGCTCCGACGCAATCGTTTTTTCGTCCTCAAGGTTCTGCTGCTCCAGCGCGATCGCCTCCGTCAGGTTTTTTTTTCGCGTCGCGTTATCTCCAGCCGCAGCAGCCTCCTCGCGCAGACGTGCGATCTCTTTATTACGCTCGGCACTATCTACCGCGTACTTGCGCTCAGTTTCTTGCAGGTCGTCAATCGATGTTACGAGGTTCTGCGCCTCCTTCGCGCCGCCCGAGAAAAACGCAATAACGTCGGCCAGGCCTCCAGCCACTTTACCCAGTGCCGTTGCCAGTCCGTCAAAGAGTTTATTTACAAAGGTCAGCACGGGCTGGAACGACGCGAACAAACGCTGCAGGTTCGTGCCTGCCTCGTCATTTTTCTTGAACGCATCAGCCAGTTTGCCAAACACAACCTGCGCACCCTTAACCACGACCAGCAGAGCCGTGAGGAAAGCGCCGATGGGAGTGGTAACAAACGACCACGCAGCCTTTGCCGCCGTCTTGAACCCGCCCGCTATATTTGACATCGCTTTCGGCGTGTTCTTGCCAGCGTCCTTCACGAGGTCTTGTATTCCGTCTAACTTTGCCGTAATTCCGTCGAGCTGCGGCACGATGGAGGTCAGCAGCTTTGGGTAGTTACCTACGTTGCGCTGGGCGCGCCCCGTTTCCGCCTCCAGTACCTTCACGGCGTCGCTCTGATCCTTGATCGCCGCAAGGAACGCCTTACCGCCCTCGCTATCGCGCTGGGCTTTATCCAGTTGATCATACGCTTTCTGCATATCGGCCAGTTTTTGACGCTCGCCGTTAAGACTATCCGAATACGTCAAAGTATCGGCGTTTAGTAGTTTCGTGGTGGCGCTTAATCCTTTGGCCTGCTTTTCGCACCAGGATAACTGGTCTTTCACGCGCACCAGCTGCTCGGCGTATTTGCCGTTCGTATCGTTCCCGGCCTTTATTTCGGCGTTCAAATCCTTTTGCTGGGCTTTCAGCGACGCGATACGCGTAATAAGGTCGTTAAGGTCTTGGGCTACTTTGCCAGCGTCCAGCTTAACGTCTAAAATTGTACTCTCTCGGTTCTCTGCCATAGCCGTATTTTTTTTTATTTTTTATTTTTTTATATAGTAAATTATATTATACGTGTGTATATAAGTGTTTTTTCGGCGATTTTTTAATGAAAAAATAAAAAAATCAGTCCGTAAACGCGCCCTTTAATCCTTTGACACTACCACCGCCAAGGGCGGCGCGTACGGTCTTGGATAGGCTCGATGCCAGGATTTCCTTAAGGGTCGCCTTTGCCTTATTCACGGGTTCGCTATATATATTTACGGGCATAGTGGCGCGACGTGTGCCCTCGCGTGCGATTTTGCGCGCCACGAAATAGGCAAAGGTACCGCGCTCGCTCTCGCTTGAAAACTGCAAACCTTTCTCGCGGCTCCACTCCCTGATTATATAGTAGAACCCCCTGGGAACGTCACCCCCGGTACGTCCTACCTCCAGGGTAGGTATCGGCGCGGTATCGCTCGCGTCCACCACGCCAAGTGGTCGCTCTATCGGGTGGGTGCCGTTGGTACCACCTACCAGCCTGAACCCGCCCTCGTACACCTCTACGCGTATAGATGCGGACGTGCGCCCGCTCGCGTTTACCTTTTCCGCCTCCATATTCGCGCGTATCTCGTCGCGCGCCTGGGTCAGCACCTTAATTATATCGTTTTCTAACTGGTCGGCCATTTTTTAGGCGATTTGCGGGGCTTTCGCTCCTCGGTTAATAACTTATACCTTTTTTGCTTTTTCGTGCGCTTAAACGCGAAATTTGCCGAAAAATTTACTATACCCCTGCGGGGTAGTCGCAAAGGGTTACGCCCTCCACCTCCTCCAGGGTCAAATTTACGCCGTACGCGCTTACTATCGCATCGTCGGTGGCGTAGTATCGGCTGGTGCCGTTCTCGCTAACTACGCGCAAATCGTGCGAGCGGTGGAGCGCCAGTATCCAGCGGAAAGAGTGGCGTTTCATCGCGTCCAGCTCTCGATCCTCCACGTCCACCCCGTCAAAATCCAAGTGGCTATTAGTGGCAAAAAGTACCTCCACGGTAAGGCGCTCGCGTAGTATCCCGTTTACGTCCTCCAGCGCGCCGCTCTGCACGATATGCAGCATAGCGCACGGGAACGTAGCGCGGTCGAGCCGTACGTTAAGCGTTTGCGGGGTGTCGTAATAAAACGGTAGCCCGGTTGCGCCCTCGACGCTCCGTTTGATTTTATCGATTATACTCATCTATTCACTCGTTTAAGTTGTATATTTGCCAGTTTTCGGCGGTAAAGCGCATCGTTGTACGCTGCTCGCTTTGCAATCAATATCTCGCCAAGCGTTATCTGCTCCGCCTCTCGGTAACTATGCAGCCCGAACCATTGCTGCAGAAAGCAAAGGGTCGCCTCGGCGAAGGTTACTTGCAGCAGTCCCTCGCTCGCCTGGCGTTCGTCCGCCGTCTGCGGTACTGCCAGTTTCTTCAGCGCCTCTCTGAACTCCGTCGCAAAGTCCTCGAACCGCTTGCACCAGTACACTTGCAGCACGGTCGGATCGTCCATCTTCCCGAGGTGGGAAAAATCGCCAGACAAACAATCGCAGAACGTTGCGAATGTCAGGTCGTACATACTTCCAAGCGCGTGCTCGGCTGCTTTCTTCAGTTCCGTTACACCTTCCGCCCGAATGTACTTCTCAACGGATTGGAAGGTCGCGTATTTCGTTCTTTTTGTTACTCGCATTTTTTTACGAAATAGTCCTTACTAAAGCCACGCGCCAGGATACGCTCGGCAAGATCATCGGTTAGGGTTGCCTCGTTTACTCGGATATTGCCGAAAAATACGTCCGTGCCGGGCACCAGGATAAAGCGGCGCTCATCGCTCGCGGCGATCTCCTGGGCCTCTTTTGTCTTGGCCGCGCTAAAGCATAAGATAGCCGCGTCAATATAGCACGCCTTGCAGCGCGATTTTCCGGCGCTAAATTGCACACCAAGCTCGGCGGCTGCTTTGCGTACGTACGCCTTATCCTCTGCAGTCAGCATTTCCGCCGGGGTTTCCGCTATGCCGCGGAGCACTTTTTGCATCTCTTTATAGTCCATATTTGTAAAAATTTAACTTTGCGGGTGCAAAGTTACGGATTTTTTCGGACATATCCAAATTTTACGCGGGATTTTCGATTTAAGCGCACGAAAAAGCCCAGGCGGTAACTTATACCACCCAGGCCACAAAAGCGCCGCAAACGCAATAAAACGCCACAAACACGCCGCGGCGCTATCTATCTACGTAGGTAAAAGGTTTTAAAAACCCACCAGGCCGCGCGTATCAGTATAAGCATAACCAGTAGCCAAAACCCCCAGCTCGTAAAGCGGTCGTACCCGTTACGCTTGCGCACCTCCTTGATTACCTCAACTGGGTACGGGACGCTATCGTGTACGAACACGTCGCGCGTGTCGTGAACAACATCATACTTACAAATTGTGTCAGTAATACGCACCGTGTCGCCCCTTATAAATACATTGTGCGACACATAGATACTGTCAAATTTCAGCAGCGTGTCCGTCTGCACTCTATCTCGGTACTCTGTAACCGTTACCAACTTCTGCGTATTGCACGCCGCGAGAAGGCAAATAAATAGCGTTAGAACGAGTTTCTTCATAGGTTTGCGTATTCGGTCTTTGCGTCAAAGCAAGGGCACGCCTTGCGTTTGTCTAAATCGTGGTGCGATACGACCCGTGCGTTATACTTGTGTTTGAGCAGTCGCACCAATTTCTCCAGCGCCTCGCGCTGCTTGGGTGTGCGTGTGTCCTTCGCCTTTCCCGTTGCGTCAAGTCCGCCAACGTAGCACACGCCTATCGAATGCGCGTTGTGCCCTGCGGCGTGCGCACCGACTACTGCGTCCTCTCGCCCATTCTCGATGCGTCCGTCAAGGCGCACGATATAATGATACCCGACGTCCTTCCAGCCCTGCGCTTTGTGCCATCGGCGAACGTCAAAAACGCCAAAGTCGCCACCCTCTCGGGTCGCCGTGCAGTGAATTACTATTGTGTCTATTGTTCTCATAGTTTTCGTAAGTATCGGGGAGTGTTCCACGTGGAACAATCTGCCCCGATACTTTTGTTTTATTCGTTATTCGGCTCGCCATCATCAGGCGCGTCGCCTCCGACCGTTGCCTTCGTCTTGCCGTGTTCAAACGTGGCGGTCTTACCACTATACACGGCGTAGGCAAATATCACGAGCGACATATCAACCGTCAAGATCGCGAGCCCCTTAAGGACGCTGGCGTGTACCTCTCCCTCGGGCGGTAACATCATAGCAACCGCGAAGATTACCACGCTCGCCACCGCGAGCCCTACCACGAGCCACATAAGCGGGTGCATTTGTCGTTTCATAGCCGTTTCGTTTTGCGTTCAGGTGGGGGACGATTTGTCCCCATCTGAACTTGGTTCGTTAATCCTTTGCCTTTGCCTCGGCCTCGGCCTTTCGTTTCGCCTCCTCCTCGGCCTTTCGTTTCGCCTCCTCCTCGGCCCACTCGGCGAGCAAATCGCGGTTGTAGTCGGCGAGGTCTTTTGCCGTCCACTCGTGCACGTCCTTATCCTTGTAAGTCGGTATCGGTGCGTCGTCGTCGTCCATTCCGAGCGTCATAGCCTCCGGGTTAAGCATGGCAGCCAATACCTGCTGCACGGACATAACACCCTGCGCCCGATGGTTAGTGCCGTCATAGCCTCCAACGCCTAACATATACACCTGCGATCCAATGATAGTAAATGCGTTTTTTTTCTGCGTAACCGTTCCGCATCCGTGACTAAACGCTCCCTGCGTGTCTGCGTCATCACTGTTATTATGAATTCCTTGTGCATGACTGTATAGTCCTGCCGCTTTCGTGCTATAGCCTTCAGCGTGAGAATGATACTCGTTTGCTAACGTTGAAAGGCCTTCTGCATGAGAGCCATCGCCGTAAGCCTCGCAACTTGATCCCTCTGCATGAGATGCTATTCCTCGTGCTCCGCATCCTGAACCCTCTGCGTGAGCATTATTTGCAGCGGCAGTTGTCGAACTACCCTCTGCGTGACTGCATAATTTGGTTGCCTTGCAACCCGATCCATGAGCAAATGCGTTTTCTGCATTAGCAGTACTATTCGATCCAAACGCAAGACCTTTATATGTGTTGAGCGCCAAACCTCCCGCGCTCGTCTTACCAGTAGAGGTCGTGATTACGTTTGCGCTCGTTATATTAACGCGCTCCACTACGATTTCGTCGTTGGTCGAGAAATACGAACATGTAAAAGCGATTTGCGATGCCGTCACGAGGTTAGGGTGGTAGGCGTGGTCATTGTACACGAGCACGACAAACGCAGGGGTGCTCATCATCATTTCATAGAGCGCGGCGTGGGTCATAACCGTTGCGCCCTCCTTAATGTTCGTGCCGTTGTACGTAAGCAGGTGTTTTGTCGTGCGCGACAAAATAGCCTCGGCGAGTTGCATCGTCTTAACCGTCCCGGCCTCGTTGTAGTTGATCGACACGTCGCCGTGCTCGCTCATCAGCAGGCGAGCGGATTGGTACGCGTCGTAGTACGTGGTCGTACCGTCAGCGCTACGTCGCAAAATCGGGTTCTCGTGCGAGTCCAAAATTACGGTGCTGCCGTCCTCCAGGCGCTCAACGATTACGCGACCATCGCCGTCCATATACACGTCCGTTTTGTAGTCCGCACCACCTCCAGCACCGCCCACGGTCTTAACGGCGTCAAATTCGTACTCGTCGTGTACGTAGAACTCATCGTCGCCTGCGTCTGCTGGTACGTTAATATCGGCGACCAGCACGCTCGGCTCGTTCGTGCCATACTGCAACGCCACAGTCAGTCGGTTGTAACCGAACGGAAGGTTAGGCATGGCGAACTTGATAACTCCGTCCTCGATCAGATAGAACGGATTTTCCTCCTGCTCTCCCTCCTTCAATATGTACGCGCCCGTAACGCCAGAGCGCACGAGTTTAGCATGCACGCGCAACTTTTCGGCGTTTGCTGCGTCTTGCGTTTCTTCTCCAGCCACGCCAGGAGCGAGTAGCGTTGCCGATGCCCACACCTGCACGCACACATGTAGCTTATCGGGGTTGATTAAAATTTCCCTTTTCATAATTGATTTTTTTTTGTAAATTTGCGATTTAAGCGCGTCAAATCGTTTCAACGTATATTTATATATTTTACAAATTTGAGCGCGTTATAAACAAAAGCAGCGCGTTTCGTGGCGTACCACGTCAACGCGCCACCTTATTTGTTTCGGCAATCGGTTAGAATGCTTTGGCAAGAAGAGCCTCAAACGCTGCAAGACTGGTTTCATAATCGGTCTTGAAGAGCGTCAGTTCTGCCCACGTTTCCTGGCATTGCAGGGTAACGTTCCAGGCTCCGCCGTTAGCGGTTTCGCTGCGGTTTGCCGTGCTCGGGTCAACGCACTTAAGAGGAGAGAGCGAGCCGATTACCTCGAACGAGCCATCGCCGCAACGGTCAACCTTCTCGAAGATACCGATAAAGCCGCGACCGCTCTTAACGAGAGGCTCTACGACCTTCAGCGAGGTTCCTGCACCACGTGCGAGCACGCGTACCGCCATCGCCTTCGTGAACTTGGCATAGCCGGCGTCGTTATTGCCCGTCGTGGTCGAGCCATCGAACGGAACTGCACCAGCGTTGTCAACGCTGCAAACGTGCGCCTCGCTATCGATGGCGATCGCCTCGATAATACGAGGGTTGTCTGCGTTCTTGGTCAGAACGGGGTGTGCCTCCAGCGGAATAAGAATACCGCGTCCCGTGTAGCCGCCCTCCAACGGAGCATTGCAATCAAGCCCGATATTGGCAGCAATTGTAGATACACAATTTGGCATAGTTTTACAAGTGTATAAAGTTAGTAGAAAAATAGATTTTGCAAATATCCGTAACTTTTGCGTCCGGGTTCACGCCTGGCTGGCTCTTAAGCGCCTCCAGTGCCAGGTGGCAACTGGTGGCCTCTTGCTGGAGCTTTGCCCACGCGTCCGCCTCTTGCGAGTTGTACCCGGTCTTAATTTTTGCACCCGCCCGCGTGGCGAATATCGTACGCTGGAGTAAGAGCAAAAACGCCAGGTTGCCAACGGCGCGCTCGCGCACCTCCGTAGCTACCTGGGCGGTACCCACGATAGGGGTAACGTACGCGTCCGTTACGTCGCGCTCGGCGCGTGCTATTGCCGCGTCGTCAATAAGGCTACCCATTTCGTAACCGTTATCCTGGTACCATTTTTTAGTCATCTGCAAAAATCGTTAGCTTGTTAGTTACAAAGTCGGGGCGGGATTGTTCCACGTGGAACGCCAGCCGCCCCGTCTTGGTTATACCGCAGCCTTTTTCAGCACGGCGGTAGAGAAGAGGTCGTGGATAGCGCCGCCGATGTTGCGCTCCTTCTGATAGTTCATCACGTTTTCCTCGTACTTGGGGTAAGCTACCGAGATAGCCTTTTTCTCGTTGTACCAGTAACCGTCCGGGAGCATAAAGATAGCCTGCACGTTGGTACCCGTGAAAATATCCATCGGATAAACGGCTGCTACGCCGAGCTCCTTCGCCAGCTCATCGGTAGAGCGGAACGATACGCTACCCGTGCCGGAATACTTAAACTTACTCCACTCACGGATAACCGAGGGCTCGATAAGGGCGATTTTCTCCTTGTTGTTCGGGTTCTTTACCGCGTCTGCGGCTGCGCGTCCCTCTTCCAGGGTTGCAATATCGCCAGCTGCCGTACTTACGGTGGTAAATACGTCACTCTCGGTTTTGGAACCGATGGTTTCAAAGGTGGTAACGCGGTCGGCCAGCTCGTTCACGGTGTCGCCGATAGTGATAGCAAGCACGATAGTATTGACTATCATACGGTCGAGCTCCTCGTTAATAAAGCGCAAGAAGTTCGTCAGGCCGCTTGCCTTTTCGATCTCGTCCAAATCCTCCTGGGCGGCGCGCTGGCGCTTGTAGATGTAACGGGTGCTAATCGTCTTGCCAGTTACTGCGATTTCCTGGATCTTCTTTTCCAGGTCGCCAGTTTTGTCCCACTGCTTTGCCAGCAGGCTCGCGGTCTTAACGTCCTGCGAGTTGTAGAAAAACTTGGTGAAGAACGTCTTGTGGAGCTTTGCGAAGATAGGGTTAAGGTTGCCCCAATTCTCTACCACGGCATAGTCCACTACGTCCTCAAAGGTAAGGCCGGATACGTCGTTCTTAACCAGTACGGCGTTTACTGCGTTCTCTACGGCCTCCTTATTAGCGGCGCGCAAAACGGCAGCGGCTACCTGGTTCTTTACTGCTACGGGCAGCTCTTTAGCTGCGGCGGTGTTGGTAATCGCATGCATACGCTTTGCGATAGCGTTAGCGATAGCCTCCTCGGTCTTGGAGTTAGGCTCGGCGTTGGCCAGCACCTCCTGGATTTTCTCGGCGAGGGTGGTTTCGTCCACCTCTACCTCGGCGCTCTCCAGCTCGTCAATAAGCGCGCGGATAGCGTCTGCGGCCTCCTGGCCTTTTTCGGAGAAAGCGTTAGCCACGCGGCGCTTAATCGCCTGGAGGTTCACGAACTCCTTAAGATAAACCATTTTCTTTTTCATAACGAAAATTTTTTAGTTGGTTAGTTAAACATTGCCGCGAACTCGTCGAGCTCGGCGGCGGTATTTTGGCGTTTTATAAATTGGGTAGTATTTTTTACCTCTTTAGCTTTTTCGAGCGGGTTGCCGTTCGCTGGAGTAGTAACCAGGGATACGGCCAGCATTTCCATTTCCTCCACCTGGTAATAATCGAAATAGCCCTCTTTGGTATAGTAGCATTTGCCTTTGGTGCTCCAGCCCTCTTTGCTCAAACCTTGCAGCACGCCCTCCTTTACCAGGTTCTTAACCTCCTCGTAGTGGCGGTACGTCTTGGGGATATAGCAGACAAAGTAAAAGCCTACGCTATTTACCTCAATAACCAGCACGCGCCCGGCCAGGTGCTCCAGGTTGCTTTTGTGCTGGATAGTGAGCGGCATATTTAGCTTGTTTTCCTTATAGTAACGCTCCAGGAATTTATCCAGGCAGTCCTTACTATAGCGTTCGCCGTTCTCGTTGGTACCCGCTGCAAACTTGGTTTCGTATCCATATATAAGCATACCGTTTAGCTTGGTATCCTTATCCTCCGGGGCGCGGGTAATCGTTTCCAGCGATAGCCCTTCTACCTCTTTGTAGTCGCCCAGCTTTACGGCGTTCACGAGCGGTAGGCGCTCGTTTACCTCCTTAAATAGTTCGTTCATCGTTTCAATGTTTTATATTTGGCGCGCTGGCGTGGGCTCGAACCACTTGCTACGTATCAGCATACACGTCCTGGCGGTTGCGGTAGAAAGAAAGCAAAAGACCCGCACTCCAGTTTGTCCGTAGCAGCCCGCCGGGTTCATCACGTCCGGCTGCTCCCCAGCGCATTATTTACTCGGCTACTACCTCGGCACTCTCTCCGATAGGTTCGCCGTCTATCTTGTAGGAAATCTTAATGCCGTAATAACGTGCCGCATCAGCCCATGATCTCTCAAATAGGCGGCGGAACGTCTTATACTTAAGCTTGTCGCCCTCGCGGATTTCGCCTCCGTTCGCCAGGTTCTTGCTACTTTGCGCGTCAATAATAGCCACCTGGTTCGCGGGTATCTTAATCCTATCCACGATTGCCAGGATAGCGGTTTTTACCTTTTCCTGCATCTTAAGGTCGAGCCCGGCCAGGTTCACGATCTGGAACGCCATCTCGCGCGGCAAAAGCATAAGGTTTGATTGCTTGGATAGCGAGCCGTAGTCCTCGCGCATCTCCTTCTCCAGCTTTTTCTTCTGCTCCTCGGTTAGTACCGTGGCTGTCGGTGCGCTGGTTAGGTTTTTGGGGCTTGCGATTACCACCGCGCCCAGGCGCTTTGATACCGTGGCGCTACCGTTCAGCACATCGTCCAGGAAAGCCAAAAAGCCGCGGCATATCGCTTTGTCGCTTTTGCCCCTGGATATAAAGGTGCTGGATTTCATTACGTACGGCTTAACGTTCGGGTTATTTGGCACTACCAGCGTCTTATCGCCGTCTGCTGGTGTCGAGTAGTCCTTATTCTCTTGCATCTGCCAAAAGCGGGGCGCGGTGGTATCGTAACCGATTATCACGTAGCCCTCGTCAAAGAGGCGCTGCAGTACCGTTTTACCCCAGGCGTAGAAGAAAGCCTGGAACGCCGCGAACTTTGCCCCCTCATCAGATAGAGGGCTGGCGGTGCTCGCGCTCTCCATCTTTACGTCCTCGGCCAGGTCGGTAAGCAGGTCGCAGATATTGTACCAAATCAGCTCGGCGAACTGGTGGTTAGTAACCCCCCATCCATCGAAAAACGCCTGCGCTCGCTGGTCGAAAAGCGTAGCAGTATAGCCAAAAAAGCGGCTCCGTATTTTATCCCAAATTTTCATGTTTCCGAATTTTGCCGCAAAGTTACGGATTTTTTCGGACATATCCAAATTTTACGCGAGATTTTTGTTTTAAGCGCGTCTTTTTCTTTTCAGGTACAAGTTAACACCGAAAGCGAGAAAGCCACGCAAATCGCATAAATTTAAGCCGCCAGGAACCTATGAACACGGCAAACGCTGGCGATATTATCTATATTATCATCGTGCGGACACTTTCGTGCGAACTCATACACCTGCTTTAGGTACTCGTTTAGGCGGGGCTGATCTACAAAGCGCACGCGGTCGCGTATCGTTTCATATTGCGCCAGGATACGCTCGAACTTATCGCCGCGGCTGCACCAGCCCTCTACCTGGAGCGGGTGCGGTGGCTGCTCGGTCGGGTTCTCGCCTCTCGCGTAGTCTATAAAGCTGGTACCGATTATGCCGTTACTTTCGATATACACTCGTACCCCGTCACGCTGGAGCTGCATACGCTCGATGCTCCGGCACCTCTCCGATCTTGATCCCTCGTTCGTGCTATCCGCATCCAGGATATAGATATACTCCCCGTCAGTAGCCGAAAGCGTGAGCGGGAAATAGTCGCCGCCACAAAGCGCGGACGGGTCGCCGAATACGACCGGGTTTCGTAGCTTATCCCAGGGCACGGCCTCCGGCTTTACGCGCTGGATTATAGCCGGGGTAAATATATCGCCCGCCAGCTCGCTATACTGGTTGCAGTAATATACCTGGTAATAGTACCAGTCCGCCGCCGTGGCTCCCTCTCGGTGGGCGTTATCGTATAGCTTTTGAAACCATGCCAGCTGGGCGGACGTTAGGTGCTTACGGTTATCCTGCCAGCTGCATTTCAGTATCTCGCTATCCTCCAGCTCGTCCTCTATCCAAAAGTGCTGGTTAGGGTTGTAGTCAACGATTACCCCCTTGCGGGCGTTCGCCGCGAGGTCAAGGTATTGCTGGCGCGTGAACTTATTTGCCTCGTTTATGAATACCCAGTCGCACGCGCCGCCCTTTGCCGTTTCAGGATCATCGTAGCTGGCGAACTCTATAACCCCGGCGCGCCCGCTCGGCGTGTTTGTTCGCTTGCATACGATACGGCGCGGGCTCTTAAAGACCTCGAAAAGCTGGCCGAACCCGCCCCAGCTCCGCAGTATGTTTTGGCAGTCCTCGTACGCGCCCTTTCGCCCCTGCTCGCTCGTCATAGATGCGAATATAATAACGTCGCCCTTGTTGTGCGCTTGTAGTAGGCTCCACTGGCTTACCGTGTAGGTCTTACCAGCACGGCGCGCGCCCTGGAGTGCCATAAGCGGGCGGCGGCGCTCCAGGTACGTTACTATTTTCTTATTTAGCGAAATCTCCAGGGTATCCATTTACTCCAGTACGATAGTAACCTCCGGCAGGGTCGTTTGCTCCACTACCTGCTTGGGTAGGCCGTGGGTTTGGTTTGTTAATTCAAAGTATAGCTTTGGGTCGATCTGGTTAATCGTGTTAAGGCATGCCTTTACGAAATTGCGACGCATCGCTGGCTTATCCTCATCGGCGGCGTAGGCCTCCAGCTCGGCACGCGTCGCCTTACTCTCTACCCAGCGATAGAACTCGCGCTGGTTAGCTGCTACCGAGCCGGGGCACTTGGGATTACCGCCAGGCTGACCGAACTGGGTAGCGCGCCCTACGGCGGGGTCGTTCCCTCCGGGCGCTCCGAATTTAGTATTACGTTTTGACATATCAGTATCGTTTTAGGTGTGCAAAGATACGGCTTTTTTTCGACATATCCAAATTTTACGCGCATTTTTCGTTTTAAGACACTCCAGCCGTCAGGGTGGTAACTTGTACCAGTCAAAGGTAGAAAGCCCCGCAAATCGCCCGTTTTGCCGCTCCTCGCGCGCCCGCCCGCTTGTGTCGCCTCGTATAGGCGGGGAGCCGCGCCCCCTCCGTACCTGGGTAGGGTGTCAAAGGTAGCGGCGGCGGTTCGTGCTGGCCGCGGTGGAAAATAATTTTTTTTTTTTTATTTTTTTTATTTATATAATATATATGTGTATATATAAGTGTTTTTTGGCTTTTCTAAAAATCAAAAAAAAAAAAAACGGGGCACTTACTACACTAAAGCCCTACTATATCGTAAGATATAGCAGGGCGTGTAGTAGGTTCGCTCTTTCGCGGTCGGGTTTTTATAAAAAAATCTACTTTGACGGGGCGCTGGGCGGGATTTCGAGTGCTCGGCAGAACTCGTCAAAAGATCCGACCAGGTGGGCGATTTTTGAAAAACGCCGCAACCATAGCACCTGCTCCGGGCGGGGCTTTTGTCGTTCGTCTTTCTTAAACTCTAAAAGGTGCGCCACTTGGTCGGGGCTTATAAAGAGATCGTCCGGGATACCTTTGCAGCCGTTCTTTTCCAGCTTGCAGCATACCCAGCCGTAGGCGCGGGCGTGTGCCCTGCATTTGCGTTCAAGTATCAGCTCGTCTTGTTTCATTGGGTTACGTTCTTAAAATTATACATTTTTGCGTGCATCTTATTAAATCGCCAGCGCTCCGGGCGGACGTGAGTAATATGATACTGGCGGCAAAACTGGCACTCGTAGATATATACGCCGCCTCTCTGTATCCGTATTTTCTTGACGAAATCCCAGGCCTCTCCCCTGGTCTTATACGCCACTTTATCCGCGCATTTCATACTTGCAAGCCATTAGATATTTCTTTGCTTAGTAGGAGGTTCATTTCATAAATAACAATATCGTGCAGTAGGTTGTTAAACTCATTATTGCTATCTGCTATCCAGTCCTCAAACACTACTTGACGTTTATAAATGTATTTTGCTTTCATAAGTGGAGCATATTATTATACACCTGGAGTTCATATATAGCAATATATGCAAATCCGTATATTAGCCAGCCCTCCTCCCAGTCTTTCTCTATCTTGGTATCATTATATGCCACGTTATAGGCCACAAGCTCGGCTGGTATCTCTTCGCGGAATTGCAGCGCGAAATATATACCACCGTCGCTGGAGCTGCTTATTACCATACCGTCATCGTACCAAATACGTAGCTCGCCGTCGATGTACTCTATTTTCATCGCTCGCCCTCCTCAAAGTTTGGGCACGCTGCGGTAGAGCATAAGCAAACGGGCTGGCCAGCCGCGTTACGTGCATAGGTTGAAAACTCGCATATCTTAAGGAACGGCTTACCGTTCTGGGCGGTTCGGTTGGTGTGCTTATCGCTCCAGGTTCCCCTGGCGCACTGGCCGCAAGTGTGGCCAGTTCCAGGGTGCCCGGATTTAGCGCGGCGCGTGGCCGCTGGTTTTGTTGTCTTTGTCATAATTGATTTTTTGCAATTATGTTAGCTTGCGAGCGTGCGCCCTCTACGTAAGCGTCCGCCATAGCCTGCCATAGTCTATACTCGCCTCCGCGTCTGCTTGCTCTCTTATCTGCATAGGCAGCGGCTCTCATATTTATATCCTCGCTAAATAAATCCATAATTTTATATTTTTCAAAATAAGCTTAACTGCACGGGCTGGGGCTGGGTGCGTTTCGGGCGATATCCGTAGTAGGCGCAAACGCGTACGTACTGGGCGCGCTCTTTTGCCAGCATATCAAACATACCCAGGCGCTCGTACGCCTCCAGTAGTTCCTCGTGCTTTCGTATTGCGTTAATCATTGCTTTGTCATATTTAAGAACTCGCGCTGCTCGGCCTGCTTACGGGATAGCGCCGCCACGGTTCGCTCCTCGCACGTATCCGCCGCTACGAAATAGTGGATTTGCACGTTACGCTTTTGCCCCTGGCGTGCCAGGCGGGCGTTACCCTGGGCAAAGAGCTCGTAGTTATACGTTAGCGTACTCCATACGATTACGCGCCCGCCGTGCTGGAGGTTCAGACCGTGCCCGGCGCTGGCCGGGTGTGCCATAAGGCAGTCCACGTCGCCGTCGTTCCATTTGCTCATAAAGTCGGATTTTTTGACGCTATACCAGCGTACCCCGCGCTTTTCCAGTAGCTCCGAAAGCCATACGGCCTCCTCTCGGAACGCGTAAAAGAGTAACACGGGTTCGCCCGCATCTTTGCAGTCAGCCACGAAATCCGCCACGGCCTCCAGCTTGGCGCTATAATCGCCTCGTACTGGCTTGGTGCCGTCGAAATCGTCGTCCTGGTATATAAAGCCATCGCAAAGGGTTTGCAGCTTGGCGAACTTTTGGTTCTCGTCAAAGGTCAGCGTTTCGCCTCCGAGCTCCATAGAGAGGAAAGCGTCGAGCCCGTCTATCGCGCCGCGTATCTCATCGCCTACGTCTATCGCGTGGGTGGTTTCGGTTACGGGCGGGATTTGTAGGTAATCCTCCGCCGTGAGCGTGAAGATATTGTCTGCTATCGGCTTTAGCAAATCCTCCAGGGAACCGATAAGCCGCCACTTTTGGAACTGGAGCCCGGAACCAGCCAGCAAATCCTTGAAGTAGGTGCCGCGCCAGCCGTAGAAGTTCATCGAACCCCAGCCCAGCCCTACCGCTTGTGCCTGGCCGTATATATCTATCGCACCGTTAGCCAAAAATGTACCAGTAAGGCCGACATTTGTTTGTGCGGATATACTGCAGACGGCTTTCGTACGGGAGGCGCTTGGGTTCTTGTAACTCGTCAGCTCGTCGATTATCAGCACGTCCGCGGCTTTGTCCTGGTAGTCCTTAAAGTTATCCCGGCTTACTATCTTAATCGGGCGGGTTTTATCGCCCCACGCATCGGCACGCTTTGCGGGCGTGCCTTTGCATATTACCATACGATCGGCCAGGTTATCCAGCCCCCACTTTTTAGCCTCCTGGAGCCAGTTATTTTCGGCTACTCGCTTGGGTGCGATTATTATAGCCATGATATCGTAGTTACGACGGCGGGCGAACCAGTCGAGCCAGGCCAGGGTGGCGGCGGTCTTTCCTAATCCCATATCCACCGATACTATCGCGTGCGGGTGCTTTGCGATAAAGTTAGCGGTGCGCTTTTGGTATTCGTGTAGTTCCATAGCGCGTTAGATTGTTTCGTTACTTACTCGCTGGCCGTCCATTACGTAGTCGCTTATCTTTGCCTGATCCATGTACTCTTTTGTAAAGTGGGCGGGCACTATATCGCTGGCGTTGAAAATCTTGGCCTCTGATAGGGTAATAGATACGGTGGCCTGGCCGTGCTCTTTTTTGAGCTGCTTTGCCAGTTCTCGCGTAATTATCTGGCGGGCTACGTCAGCGTCAGGCGATAGGGTAATAAAGGTGTGGTGCGCGTTATCTATCACGCTCGCGCCGTTCTCATCTTGGGCGGATACGATAGCGTCGATTTTGTAGTAAACGGCGGCGCGCTCCTCCTCGGCCTTTTTGCCCTCCTCTTTGTTCATCGCCTGGAGCGACTTTTCGATTATATAGAAGTTATCCTCGCGCTTGGCGCTTTTGATCGAAAAGCCTCCGTTTATGATATACTCGGCGTAGTCCTCGGCTACCTGGATAGCCATAGGTAGAGAAATAGCGCGTACCAATAGCTTAACGCTACCGCCGCCCTCCGGCACAAACGTAACCGTATAGGGCACGGCTCCACTGTGGTTCCCGCGGTATCCTGGGCGTAGCTGGTTGCTTACCAGTACATCCTTAAGCTCGCCAGCCTCGACGAAAAAGCGCAGCCTTTGCAGCACGTCCTGGGTAATCTCTGTGCCGCGATCCTCTACTACCTCCATACGGTTCAAGATTACCACCTCGCCGTTATCTTCGTCTATAAAATCCTCCACCCACTCGCGGCATGCTTTCTCGGCCAGGTATCTACCAAGCATCTGCTCCGGGTCGCTGGTACGCATGCGTACCTCGTTAAATCTCGTTTTCAAATTCTCTTTTTCCATAATTGTAAAATTTTGTTAGTTTGTTATTGGTTTTTTAATAGCAATTTGTACGGATTTCGTATGATATTGCCAAAATTTCGGAAATACAAGGCGCGCCAAATTATAGAACTGCCCAGGCGTTTAGCCTTTTCCGGGTCTTTCTTTTTCATTACTGCCACGTAAAGCTCCAGCGCGTCAGCTATCAAATCGCAGTCCCTCTTTAGTAGTAGCGCGTCGCCTCTACCCTGGAGGTCGTGTATTATTGCCATTTTCTTTTTTGCTCTGCTCATACCCAGCCCTCATCTACTATCTTGTAACACTTTTGAGCGGTGGCGGATAGCTCGGCGGTAAGGGCGGCGGTTACGCGCAAAATACTCTCCTTATCGGCGTATTGCGTCAGCACTTTAAAGCCAAATTCTACCTCGTTCTGCAACTTTTTTTGCTGCTCATTGTTACACCCGGCGTATCGCTCCTCGTTTGTTATATCCCTTACGGCTCTCTCTAAAAGTCCGGCCTTATAGTGAGCTCCCGAAATCTCCTCGGCTCGTTTGGCCTTTCTCGCTCTCTTTTCTTTAATATCGTCCTTTTCCATACGTCAGTCCTCCTCTATTGCTTTGCGTATTGTTTCCATATCCTCGCAGTCAGCGGCGAGCTTGCAGCTCTCGCCGCATTGGCTGCAGTGCCATTTCTGCATCGCCTTAATATCTACCTGGCGCTGCTCGGTCGCCCCGGCATAGTAGGACGTAAAGTGCGCGCGGTGGTTGTGCTCGTATTTGTCGGCGTGAGCGATCGCCCTCTTTGAGATCTCGGTTAGTGTAGACATATCTTTAGAATAGTGTAGGCTCGGCCAGCGTTTGCTTTATCCTGGCGGTCGCCTGGTTATAAAAATCGGTATTTAGTTCGTAGCCTATCCAGTGGCGTTTCTCGCGTATGCAAGCTATCGCGGTGGTAGCGCTACCCATACACGTATCCAGCACTATATCGCCTGGGTTTGAATATATACGTATCAGGTGGGCTATCAGCGCCAGGGGCTTTTGGGTTGGGTGGAACGTGTCGAGGTCTTTAGCGAACTCCAGCACGTTACTAACACACGCGCAGCCGTTCGGAACGTTAAACGTGCTGCCTGCTAAATCTTGCGCATCTAAAAATTCGCGGTTTCGCTTTTGCAGTTCGTCGTAGCTCAAATACCCCCCCCCAGTTCGCTATTTTGTAATCCTTATCCAGTAGCTCGTAGGTTTCGCGGGTGCATAGGTGGAACTGGTTGCAGTCAAAGGCTAAAAAGTGCTGCGCCCTGGTGGGCTTATCGTAACCCTTTGCCACAAAGTCATCGCCTACCTGCTGGTAGTTTTTGCCGATATACTTAACCAGCTCGCGGGCGTACTCTCGTAGCGGGTGCTGCATACTTACGATATCCACGCGCTTACGCCATACGCTTACGTCCTCGAAAAATGATAGCGGCGAGGTTTTGGCTTTTAACGGGTTGCCGCAGGTAGGCTTTTTCCATATCATCGGATAGGCAAAGAGAAGATTTTGCTGGCGGAACGTACGCAGGTGCATCGTGTACGGTTCTTGGCTAAATAGTACGAGCGTGCCATTATTACGCAGCACCCGGTAGTATTCAGCAAATAGCTGGTCGGTCGGAATAATTACGTCCCAGCCGTAATCATCATCCTTTGCCAGGTCGGTATTTTTGCCCAGGCCTTTAATCGTGCCATAGGGCGGGTCGCATACTATTAAATCCACGGAACCGTCGGGGATTTGTTTCATACCCTCCAGGCAGTCCATATTGTAAAGTTTGTCGAGTTCCATATATTTAGAACGGTAGGTCGTCGCCCTGCTCCTCCTCTACTTTCGTATCCGGCTGGCTGGCGGCGGGGTTATTTATTTCGTTTTTCATCTTTTGCGCGCTTTCCTGGAGCGCGGATAGTAGCCAGTAGTTCGTCGTACTATAGCGAGCGCCGTACACCTTAATAACCGCGGCCTCTATCTCGGCCTTACGCTTGTGTGCCTCCATCACTCCCATAGTTTCAGAAAACCAGTCCACAAAGGTCTTAAGAGCTACGTGGTTTTGGGCACACGCTGGGGATTTGCTCGGCGTATTCATCGCCAGCACGCGCTCCAGCATTTCGAGCTTGCGCAGGTCTATCTCCAGTTCCTCCGTTACCTCGGTACGGTCGCCCTTTTCTTCGCTAATCGGTGCCAGTTCGTCCGCCCAGGCGCTCCACTCTTTCGTACGGGTGGAATTTAGCACAAAGTCAGCCCATAGCTGCTTAATATCGGAAAACTCCAGGCGCTCGGTAGGTTTGACCTTAAACTCTACGGATAGGTAGCGGCGGTCGCTCCAGTCCTTGATAAACTTGCGAAGGCTATCGTTTGACGTGGCTATATAGTTAGGCTGCCCCGTCCACTCGAACTCCTGGCCGTACGGTAAGCGAGCGCGCCCGTTGCTGCTCGTCATAAAGCGCTTAAAGTCGGCGTACATCTTGCCCATGTCGGCGAAAAAACACTCGTCCATAAGTACAGCGTTACACTCGGATATTTTGGGAACTACAAAGCTTTTAACCTGCATTTCGTTTGCCAGGGTGGAACTATAGCGGGCTATATTGCCGTAATCCTGGTCGCCGTTGAGTAGGCTTACCAGCATCGTAGCGCTTGTGGTTTTGCCCGTTTTCATTTCGGTAGACCAAATATAGAGCATACGCCGCAGGCTATTGGGGAACCGATCGCCAGCCTTTACCTGCTCTACGAAAAAGTGCATTTTCTCCACGTCCGTATCGCTTAAGCTATATACGCGTTTAATACGCTCGCAAGCCTGGGCGAACTTATCCGGGTCTGGTTGTACGCTGCTAAAGAGCGCCTCCGTTCTCGCCTCCAGTCTTTGACGGCTAAAGCCTCCGTGCCATATTTCCCCGGATAGCGTTACCGGGTACTTATCCAGGCGGTTTGCGTCCGTCATAATCTTATTATAGCGCGTAAAGATCGCGGCGGCGTACGGGTTATCCTCGTCGAGCTTTTTTCGGCGCATGTAATCGTCCATCGTTACCGTACGAATAAATAGGCGGATAGCGCGCTCTATCTCATCTCGGGTGTCAAAGTCGAACGTTTGCAGCCAGCTCGCCAGCGTTCCCCCGTCTTGTTCCCATAGTAAGTACGCGCTTACCAGTTCGCACGGGTTGGTACGTCCGCCGTCGCTTGTGCTATATTTTTCTATTTTCATAATTTACTAAATTTTAACAAATCGTGCCCAAGGGATCCGGCTTCCAGTAAGTCCAGTATATCGCAGCCTGGGAACGTTGGATTTTTTTCGACCTGATCGAAAATTTGCCATCCGTTTTCGTGGGCGATTGTTGCCCAGCTCCAGTATTGGCCGTGGTCGGGTAGTAGCCAAACCTCGCGCCCCTCCAGGGCTTTATTTTTGTCGGGGTTCTTTAGCCCCTGGCTCCCGCCACTTGCAAGCCATACCCAGCCGTGGGATATTTGGCTAAAAACGGCGGCGGTTTTCTCGCTCTCCACGATTACCACCTTATCCTCCGGGTGGTCGTTTAGTAGGTGCTCTCCAAAGTAACACTGCTGCAGCTCTCGCCCGGTCTTGTAACCGTTCCAGGCTGGTAGGCAATGCAACCAGTTCGCCGGGTGCTCGTCTGTCTTATCCCGGTGGCCGTTCGCCATATAGGGGATACTCTTACCAGCTCGAACGCTCCCGTCCTTTGCTATCTGCCAAAAAACCGTCCGCTTGCCGTCGCGTCCTATCTTGTAGCGTTTCCAAATCTCCAGGGCGCGGCTTACGCCCAGCATACGGCTTACGTACTCGAAGAGCGGCGTACGGGTGTCAATTTGCACGGCGGCGGGGTAGAACCGTAGCGGCGGCTGGGGTTGTATCTCGCGCTTTTCTATCCCGTCGGTTTTTACCTCTTTTCCGGGATAGCGCTGGTAGCCGCAGCTTTGCTCTCGATCGCATCGCCCGTACTCATCGCCAGCCAGGGTGGCGTGATCGGAGGTGGATACGTAGGGCACAAACCTACGCTGACCGCAATTGGGGCATGTTAGTTTCTTGCCGCCTTTGCGCAGCGTCCACTTATAATCTACCATACAAGTATCCCGTTCTCGTACACGTGCCCCTGGCTCCGGGTTACTTTCCAGCCTAAACGCTGGGCGGCTCGTACGTAGCGCGCCTTTTGCGCGTTCGGCTCCCCGGCGCAAGCGTTCGCCATTGGTGTTTTGTCCTGGGGGTGCTTTTTCTTGTAGTCTTGCAGCAGCTCCATAGTGGCCGCTACTATACTCGGATTTATATACGTATATCCCATATTTCTAAATTTTTCGGTAAAAATTGGATTTGCGGGGCTTTTATCATTTTCGTGGTAACTTGTACCACCCATCGGGCAAAAGCCCCGCAAATCGCATAAAATCGCGTCTTATAGATTAAAACGGCAAATCGTCGTCCTTCTCATTTGTTCCGCCCTGGCTGGCTTGCGGCGCGGTGGCCGCTGGTGCCTGGGCTCCGGGAACTGCCAGCGCTCCGGGTAGCGCCCCGTCTTTTGGGCTCGCGTCGTGGTCGGTATCATCGTCGCCGCACTCCTCGAAAGCCTGGCCGCTAAACGGGTTGCTCTCTATCGGGCTGATCATAATGGAATTAACCCAATATCCGCTCGGCTTTAACGGGTTGGAGGGGTCTTTCGCCTTACGCGTGTAATCTATCTGCACGTTATAGCGGTTAGCCTCCAGGTCTGCGTTAGTAGGACGTGCGCACGGCTTTGCGAACTTATCGAACCATTTAGCGTTCGCGCCTACCTTGAACTTGACGCTTACCACGTCCAGCACGGCCTCGCGGTTCTCGGCCTTTGCAGCCTCGCGTTCTTTTTTGCTGAATTTTGGTTTCGCGAACTCATCGAGCTGGCCACCCGGCTTAAACATATCCGGCACCTGGTCGATAGGAATAAGCGCTGAAAAGGTTATGTTGTCGGTGTCCGCCAGCATCTTTCGCTGGTCGTGGGTAAGTTTACCCGATTGATCGTATGCGCGGCAGTCAAAGATACCGCCCATTTTTGGTGTAAGCATAAAATTTGGTTTATTAGTTGGTTATTAAATCAGTTTTTCGGCCATGCCTAAAATACTGGCCACTTGCTCATCTACTCGGTAATACTTTTGCACGTTCGCCAGTATCTCGGCCTTTTGGGCTGGGTTTTTCTCCAGTCGCTTTACAATTTGCTGCACGCGCTTATCGTCAGATGTAAGCAGCTCGCGATCATCGTTTGCCGTGGCGGTTTTCTTTGCCGCTGGCTTGGCTGGTTCCTGGGCTGGAGCTGCTGGAGCCGCTTGGGTTTGCACCTGGGGCGCTTTCGCGCCGCCAGTGTACATTTGCTCGTATATCGCGTTTAGTTGGCTCGTAGCGGCGTGTATTGCCTCCTCTACGGTTTCTCCAGGCGTTAAGCTCGCCTCCATACCCAGGCGTACGGCCTCGTACTGCTTTGGGCTCTTGGTAATTTGTACGTTTATCGTGGTCGGTATCATAGCTTAGTCCTCCGTTTCAGTTACTACGATTTTCTCCACGTCCTCCACCGGGATACCAAGCTGGGCTGCGGCTTGGGTTAGTAGATCGTCGGCCTCCTTGGCTTTGCGCTGGCTCTCCAGCTTTGCATCTACGGCCAAAAGGCAGAGGTTTTTAGCTTTGAGCACATTACGCGCCGCCTCGGCTTTGGCTTTGTCCTCATCGCCAAGGTGTATTGTTAGCTTAATCTCTACCAGCCCTCCGCCCTGGTAAACGGTTCCCGATACCTCGCAGCCCTCCAGGCGCTCGGCCTCCTTATCGGATAGCGGATTAAAGTTTTGCCAATCGTAGGAGGTGTAGGTTTTAACTGGTTGGCACTCGTTAGCATTTAAGGCGGCGACCACCTGGGCTGCTAATTGCCCGAAATCGTTAGCTTTCATTTTGGTTTTGTTTTAGTTGGTTATTTTTATCTATCCGGGATAGTTTTCCCTGCGTTTAGTGGTTTATTGGTTCGGCATTTAACGCCCTCGTATTTCTTGTGTCCAGCAAATCGCTCGCAGTTCTCGCAGTGGCCTATCCAGCGCAAGCCCTCGCGCTCCGGGCACCATATAAGTTTAGCTATAATGCACACGCCGCTGACTTTCGTTACCGTCTTATCGCGTACGAAAATCGCCTTACGGTTTTGGATTACGTAGCCGTCAATGTTGCGGTACGGTATTACCTTAAAATTAGCCATTTACTTAAACGTAATACTTGCAGCGCGGTTGCTGGTTTTCCAGTAGTCCGGCACGTCGTTAAACTCCGGGTGGTCTTTTAAGAACTTGGCGCTATCAAAGCTGCGGCTTACGCTCGCCCTGGTGTAGATTACCTGGCGCTTACTCTCTCCCGATACGATACCCGTAAGGCCAAAGTTTTCGATATACTCGCGTACGGTAGCGGTGGCCTCATCTTTGGCGGCTTTCAGCTCGGCCTCCTGGGTTTTCAGCTCCTCCAGTTTGGCGAAAGCTCGCTGCACTACCGCAGGTGTATCCGTTACCTCTACCTTATCCGGCATAATAGGCTCCCAGCCGTTCGCCAGCGCATCGTCGAGCGTGCGGATACCAGCGAGCAGGGCGGATATCGTATCTTCGTCGCGCTCGATTAGCGTAGCGCACGCCTCCACCTGATCAGGATCGAACGGTACTGCACCGTGGCCGTGATAGAGCTCTACGGTAGAGGCTCCAAGCATATAGTACCACTGGAGCTGGGCGTAATACTCTTCGCGTACCTTATCGGTCGGCTTTTGCACATACTTGCACTCCACTATATCGGTACGCTTTTCGCCGAAAGCGAAATCAGCGTGGGCGAACGTCTTAAAGGATTTAGCGAGCGGCTGGGTAATAAAGCGCTCGCGCTCGTAACCGTGCTGGCCAAAGGGCAGCTTATCCTCGGCAAACGCCTCGAAATCGTGCCCGGCTTTCGTGTACTCATTTCCTCCGAAATTATCCGGCTCGGCCTTACCTACCATTACGCAGAGGCGCTTGGTATCCGTGGCCGTGAGGGCTGATAGTCCGCGCTGGCCGATACGCAGCACCATAGCTGCATCGCTACCACCCAGCCCGCCGATACGGGTTTGCTTAATCTCCTCGGCGTGTGCCTGGGCTTGTTCAGTTGCCGCAACCTGGGCGGCGAAATCGTTTTGCTCTTTCATCTTTCTAATTTTTTTTGATTATTGTTTTGGTTTTAGTTTTCAGCCTCTACAAGTTCGCCGTTTTCCAGCTTGTACCAGGTGTCCGCTTTAATCTTTTCGCCGTCCACTATCGCGGTGGCAAAGTCTTTAATATCGCAGTTGTAATCGTTTTCCTCGGCGATTACCAGCACGGCACCGATACCACCCTTTACGCGTACGTCATTGCCTCGCGCTACGGATAAACCACTATCTCCAGTTGCTGATTTTCCGCGGCTCGTGGCAGCTCCACGATAGCCAGCCGTGGCCGCTCCGTAATTGCCAGCCGTGGCA
>CALCGR010000103.1 GCA_937901025.1 uncultured Bacteroidales bacterium | reverse complement strand
ATCAGCCGTCAGTTATGGTGGGGTCACCGTATTCCCGCTTATTACGATGCCGACTTGTTGGCACAAACAGGCCTTGAAAACTACCCGAACGATAAGATCATCGTCAGCGAGACCGCGCCCGAAGGAAACTACGTACAGGACGAGGGTGCGCTGGACACCTGGTTCAGCAGTTGGCTGTGGCCGATCTCGCTGTTCCTGGAAGACGGAAGCGAGATGGGTGCACAATGCACGATGCACAATGCACAATTAGATTACTACTACCCCACCGCTGACCTCGTTACGGGTCCGGATATCATCTTCTTCTGGGTAGCAAGGATGATTATGGCGGGTTACGAGTATATGGGTAAGATGCCGTTCAAACACGTTTACTTCACCGGTATCGTGCGCGATAAACTCGGCCGTAAGATGTCCAAGTCGTTAGGTAACAGTCCCGACCCGCTCGACCTCATCGAGCGTTACGGTGCGGACGGCGTGCGTATGGGAATGATGCTCTCCGCGCCTGCCGGCAACGACATCCTCTTTGATGATGCGTTGTGCGAACAAGGACGAAACTTCAACAATAAGATATGGAACTGCTTCCGTATGCTCCAAGGGCTCGAGGTGGCGGACAAGCCGCAGGAGGCTATCGCTAAGACGGCTACCGACTGGTTCGGTGCGATGCTGGCGAAGACCTCGGACGAGGTGGCGGACCTATTCAGCAAGTATCGCTTGAGCGAAGCTTTGATGGCTATTTATAAGTTATTCTGGGATGAGTTCAGCAGTTGGTACTTGGAGATGATTAAACCCGCTTACGGTACGCCGATTGATAAGACGACCTATGAACTCACCCTCGGGTATTTTGAGCAGATGCTCAAACTGCTGCATCCGTTTATGCCGTTCATCACCGAGGAACTCTGGCAGAACCTTGCGGAGAGGAAGGATGGCGAAAGCATCATGTATGCCGGATTACAACCCCTACTCCCCTACTCCTCTACTCCTCTACTCCAAGAGATGGAGGAGATTAAACAGGTGATTGTGAACATCCGCGCTATCCGCGCCGCAAAGAACATCAGTCCGAAGGAGGCACTGACGCTGATTGCTCCCAAACCGCTGAATGCAGTGGTAGAGAAGTTGGGGAATGTGAAAATAAAAGGCGGAGAGGCAGAGAGGCAGAAAGGCGGAGCGGGTGCCGGTTCGTCGTTTATCATCGGCACGGATGAGTATTTCGTACCGCTGGATCAATTCATTGATACCGACGAGGAACTCAAGAAGTTGCAAGCGGACCTGGAGCACCAACAAGGGTTCTTAAAAGGCGTGATGGCGAAACTAGGTAACGAGCGGTTCGTAGCGAACGCCAAACCCGAGGTAGTAGAGATGGAGCGCAAGAAACAGCACGACGCGTTAGCGCGAATTGCTGCTATTGAGGCGAGTATCCAACAACTGAAAGGATAAAAACATAACATAAAAACAAAATAATTATGAAACAAATTAAGTATTTATTTTTGGCGTTCGTAACGCTATCAATGATGAGTTGTATTTTATTATTCGGTGATGAGCCGGAGAAGAAAGAACAAGGTGGATCGAGTTCGGAAGAAACGGATGAAACCATAGGATTTACCGCCTATTATTTCATTAGCGACACACTTTCCCAATGGGGAGACATTAGTTTCTACCAAACCAAACCGAATAAGGTAGCCCTCACTAACTATTCCACGCACCTAGTAGACACTACCAACTCCATAGAGAGGGATTATTATAATTTAGTCTTCGCGGAGGATATGAAAACTAAGGACGTTAGGGTTTATGCCATTCCGTTGCGTTTGGAAGTGGGCGATTATGAGTTCAAGATGAATTACAGCAAGAAAAAAGATTTGAACATCACTGCCAAATCAGTGAATGTAGCGGCATGTGCCACTCTATCGCTTGATAATAAGAACGACACTATGAAGATAATTGCACCAAAGATAAAGACAAAGGTTCTTATCAAGAAAGGATTTGCTAATCCGAACGAAAATTTGAACAAGATAGAAAATCTTATTAACGAGAATATAGGGTTTCAGATGTCATTAGTATCGAAAGAGAAATAAAATTGGTACTGAAACACAATGTATCAAAAAAGCCTGCTTAGTTGCAGGCTTTTTTGATGAGGTTGCTCAGGCTATTGGCAATGGGTTTGGCCAGTAGCGTGCGACAACAGCAGAGGATGACGACAATCAGGGCGGCGAAGCCGAGGACAATGAGGTGTGCCCAGAGGGGTTCCAACCACTGGCTGATGAGCACAATCAGGAACGCGCAAAGGAGGCCTAAGGTAATCATACCGAAGATAACGAGAGCGATTGCCTTGAGGATGACACCGATCACTTTCCCTACACATTGGGTGGAGAGATCAATGATCTGATTTAACAAAACTTTCCACATTGTCTTTGATTTCTTCTACTGTGGGTTTAATACTGCGGTCAATGACCGATTTGATTGACTTGCGGACCTTGTCCGCTTTCTCTTGATCCATGAACAGCACATACGCTGCTCCGATCACGATGCCGCCTAATAAGGCAGCGGTTCTTCCTTTTGCCATAATTATTATTGTTACTGTTGCATTTCGACAAGACGACGGTAATGGCCGTTGAGGGCCATGAGTTGGTCATGGGTGCCCTGTTCGACGATATGACCATGGTCAAGAACGCAGATGAGGTCCGCGTTACGGATGGTCGATAGTCGGTGGGCAACGACGAGGGTCGTTCTATCCTTCATGAGTCGTTCGAGAGCCTGTTGCACAAGGCGTTCCGACTCGGTATCGAGGGCAGAGGTAGCCTCATCTAAAATCAATATCGGCGGGTTCTTGAGGATAGCGCGAGCGATAGAGATACGTTGGCGTTGTCCCCCACTCAGGCGGGAACCGCGGTCTCCGACGCAGGTGTTATAGCCGTCGGGAGTTCCCATAATAAATTCGTGGGCATTAGCAATACGCGCCGCTTGTTCAACGGCCTCAGGCCACGTCATGCCGTTCGGTGCGGGTTGCGAAGTATCGACACCGAAGGTGATGTTGTTATAGAAGGTATCGTTAAAGAGGATTGCCTCCTGGTTCACATTTCCCATAAGAGCGCGCAAGTCGTACGGGCGGACAGAACGGATGTCCACACCATCGATGAGGATAGCCCCCTCGTTGACGTCATAGAAACGCGGGAGGAGGTCGGCTATCGTGGTCTTACCACTACCCGACTGTCCGACGAGGGCGACCATTGCGCCCTTGGGGATGGTGAGGTTGATATGCTGCAACACCGGCGTCTCGGCGTAAGCGAAGCTCACATCGCGATAAACGATCGCTTCGCTGAAGGACCGCTGCGCTGAAAGACCGCCTTCGGCTGTAAGACAATTCTCTAATATCGGATTATGGGCCGAAAGGATTTTATCGATACGATCGAGGGAAGCTTGACCGCGGCGGATGCCGTAGGAGGCTTTACTCAGGTCCTTGGCGGGGTTGATGATTGAATAGAAGATGACGAGGTAATAGATGAACGTAGCGGCATCAATGAAAGCGTGGTCATTGAGGATGAGTCCGCCGCCGTACCACAGCAGTAGGGCGATGAGGGCGGTACCGAGGAACTCGGATACCGGATGCGCTAAGAAATAACGGCGATTGATGCGGTTAAACGTAGCGCGGGTCTCATTGATGAGGCCCTCGAAGCGGGTTTTGAGTTTCTCTTCAGCATTAAACGCCTTGACGACGCGCAGTCCGCCCAGGGTCTCTTCTATCTGGGTGAGGATATCCGCCGTTTGTTCCTGTCCTTTGGTAGAGGTACGTTTGAGGCTTTTACCGATGCGTCCGATGAGCAGTCCCGCTACGGGTAAGAGGATGAGCACAAACAGGGTCAGTTGCCAGGAGATGACGAAGAGGGTGATGAGGTAGACGATGATCATGATCGGGTCCTTGAACAGGATATCAAGGGAGGACATGATAGATGCCTCTACTTCGGACACATCGTTGGTCATACGCGACATGACGTCGCCCTTACGTTCCTCGGTGAAATAACCGATGGGAAGGTAAACAACCTTATTATATAACTGCTGCCTTAAGTCGCGCAGTACGCCCGTACGGATGGGAACCATGAAGTAATTGGCGAGCCAAGCGGTAAGGCACTTGAGTCCGGTGAGGAAGACCAGGACGGCGCCGAGCAGGAAGAGGACCATGCCGGCACCCTTGACTTCGATGAGTTGACCGAGATAGAAATACATATTCCCTTTAAGGGCGGTCAGCCAGTCTTCGAGCGGCAGGGAGGCGGAGAGGTCGGTATAGGTAGCTTGAACCTGCTGGATACCAAAGAGGATCTGCAGGACCGGGATGATCGTAGCAAACGAGAAGAGGGACAGGATGGTAGAGAGCAGGTTGAAGAAGATGTTCAGTCCTACGAAATGTCCGTACGGCGGTATAAAACGTTTAAAGATCTTTAGCATAGTTTGTCGATGGTGTTACAAATTTTCTTGATGAGTTGGTCGCTATCCTCGAGTATCTTCACTTCGATGGGAAGGGGATAGAGTTTATCGCCCAGGGCGGTGGTGATCCCGGCTTGCTCCAGACGGGGCAGGTCTTTTTCGGTAGTGAGGACATAGTCGAAAGCCTCGGCTTTCTGAGCTATCTTATCCACCTCAAACGGCAAGAAACGGTGGTGGTCCGGGAAGGACATCAGTTCCGCTGCCGGCGCGAGGGTCTTCACGTGGTCAAAGAGCGGTTGGGGGTTGGCTATGCCGGTCACGACGAGAGGGGTACCCTCATGCGGTAACGGGGCATAGGTATAGGAGGAGAAATAGAGTTGCTGGAAGGTAGCCTTACGGAGGCTGTTCTCAATGATGCGTTTCTCGATAGGCAGCATCTGTTCGGGGCACTTGGTGACGATGATCACTTGGGCCTTATGGCTCCGGGATTTGAGGTCGCGTAGGTGACCGAGCGGCCATACATGGTCGTGGGTATAGAGGTTGTCGTAAGCGGTGAGCAGGATGTTGAGGTGGCACCGGATGGCGCGATGTTGGAAGGCGTCATCGAGGATGACGAGTTGGAGGTCCGGGTGGAGTCTCATCAGTCTGCGCACACCGGTGACGCGTTTCTCGCATACGGCTACGGGGACGGAGGGGAACTTCGTTGCTATCTGCAGCGGTTCGTCGCCTACGGTGAGGGCCGTATCGGCGGGAGTGACAAGTCGGAACCCGCGAGTGCGTCGTCCATAACCCCGCGAGAGTACCGCTAACTTATAGCGGGCACTGAGTTGGCGAATGAGGTACTCGGTGTGGGGTGTCTTACCGGTACCGCCAAAGGCGAGGTTACCTACACAGACCGTAGGTACACGTACCGTGGAGGAGTGCAGGATATGGGCATCGTAGAGCCGATGGCGAATGAAGAGTGCGGTCGAGAGGATAGCACTGATCGGGGCCGATAAGATGGTAAGAACGGGGTTCATAATTTATTCAATGGTTACTTCGGGCATGAGGGCCATGATGCGCGGTTGAGCGACGAAAGCACGTACCTTAGCGATGATGCGTTCCTCCTCGGTGTCGGGTTCGTTGAGGGACGCAAGGAACTCGTCCATAAACGATTTGCGAGCAGGATAGGAAACGGTTTTATAGTCGGTGATATCCGCGAGGGCAGCCGCTTTAGCGATAGCGTCGTTGATGTTACCCAGGCTATCGACGAGTCCGATGGCGATAGCATCCTGACCCAGCCATACGCGTCCTTCGCCAATGCGTTTGATGGCGTCTTGGGACATATGGCGACCATTAGCGCAGCGGGTAGTGAAGAGATCATAGCCACGCTCGACCATCGTCTGCATGAGTTGGCGCTCGGAGGGGGACATACCTTTATAGATTATGTTCGTCATCAGGCCCGAATGGGCATTGGTCTCTACGCCGTCGATGTCGAGTCCGATCTTCGTACGCAGTTTATTGACGGACGGGATGGTCCCGAAGATTCCGATGGAACCGGTGAGGGTAATAGGTTCAGCGAAAATATAATCCGCCGCGCAGGAGATATAATAGCCACCGGAAGCGGCATAGTCGCCCATGGATACAACGACGGGCAAGCCTTTGGATTGAAGCATGGTGACGGCGTGCCATATCTGTTCGGAGGCGTTCGCACTACCGCCCGGAGAGTTGACGCGGAAGACCACGGCCTTGACCTCTTTTTTATCGAGGAGGGAGTTGAGGGTCTTCACCATTTTTTTGCCGATGATACCGTCGCGTCCTTCATCTACGATACCGCCTTCGGCATAGACGATGGCAATCTCGTTTTTGGATTTGGATTCCGATTTCTTGACGGAGGTCAGGTTAGCGGTCGTGAGGTAATGGAAGTCCTTGGTTCCGACGAGGTTCTTAACGATCGTATCCATCTGCTGGGGATAGGTAAGACTATCGATGAGGTGGTTAGCGACATAGGTGGTAGCCTCCTGCAGGTCCATGAACTCATCGGCATAGCGATTGAGGTCTTTAGCGGATATTTGTCGGGAATCGGAGACTGCGGACACGATATTCGACCAGATACCGGTGAGGTATTGCTCCGTCTGTCTGCGGTCGGCTTCGGACATAGACGTGCGGAAATAGGGTTCCACGGCGGACTTGAAGGTCCCGACTTTGACAATCTGCATCTCTACGCCGATGTTCTCGAGCAGGCGGGTGTAGTACAGTTTTTGTGCGGTGAGACCGTGCCAGGTCAGCGAACCGGACGGGTTCATATAGATCTTATCGGCTACGGAGGCGATATAGTAGTTCAGTCCGGCATAGTTATCGGCATAGGCGATGATCCATTTGCCGGAAGTCTTGAAGTCGAGCAGGGCATCGCGGATGGTTTTGGCGGAGGCGGGGGCCACGGACAGCAGGCCTTGGCTCAAGAATATACCCTTGATATCCTTGTTCTCTTTGGCATAACGGATGTCGGCGAGCAGGTCATCGAGTCCGATGACGGCGGTCTCGTTATATCCGGGCATAGAGGAGAAGGCGGAGGCAAAAGGATTGGCTTCCTGCCCTTGCTCTTTGATGGTACCATTGAGGGTCAGTTTATAGACGGAGTTCTCTTTGACGGAGACGGACGGACCGCTACCGGCGGCAAAGCCGACGCCCATACCGACGGCATAAAGAATGGCAACGACGAGGATGGCAATTAAGCATCCGTAATGACGGCGAGGCTTAGCCTCGGCAGTTTTGGT
>CALCGR010000102.1 GCA_937901025.1 uncultured Bacteroidales bacterium | reverse complement strand
TTAATCCCTCAAACTTTTGTCATTGTCAATGACATCACCTATATTGATAAAGAAAAGAATGCTCAGGCCGCCAAGGCGTTCTTCCAAGTTTTTGGTGCGGTTTTAGGTGCTGCAGTCGGAGGCAGTATTGGTAATTTAGCACAATCTGCTTCCAATCTTGCCGCTTCTATTTCCGATGTCATTGCCGGTTTTACGGTCGATGTACGGTCCTATTTATTCCAATTAGAGTGGAATCCCGAGATTTCCAATAAATTCTACCTCGATTATTTTTATAACACCGACAACATTGATGAGCAAAAGAAAAGTGCTTTTGAGTCTGATATATCCTCCTTCCAACTCAAATACATTGGCACCTACAATGCCCGTAGTGAAAAAACTTCTCCTCGCGGATTATACGCTCCTGCTGATGTGTTTAGAAAAGTGCTTGCTCGTGCTACAGATAAGAACATCGTCGAACTCCAAAAACGTTACGAAGTATTCAAAGTAACATCGGTAATTACGGGCATTTCTGCGAAAAACGAAATCTTCGTTCCCATTGGATTAAAAGAGGGCGTTTCTGCTCAATCCAAGTATGAAGTGCTCGAACGTATTGTTGACAAAAATAGGATCCGTTATGAAAGACGCGCCATCATTTCGCCCAAGAAAGATGCTATTTGGGATAACCGATATATGGCAAAGGAAGAAGACTCCCCAAATGCTGACTTGAAACACACTACGTTTGTTATCCAATCTCAACTCGCTCCGCTTTATGCAGGAATGTTAGTTCGAGAGATTAAATAATTATTCATTAACCAATTAAAATTTTTATTCGTATGAAAAAAATTATCTTATCAGTTGTCGCATTAATGGCTATTGGTACATTAAGTGCACAAAAAGTAACGATTCTATCCGGATCAAATGACTTCTTGAAAGAAGCAGACGCATTAGCATCTTTTGATGTTGATTTATCCGACTGCGTAGTTGTTGACTTCGGCACAGGTCATGCCAAGATTCGCAAAGAATTAGGCACATTAGAGGAATACCTCGATGCTAACGGAAAAGACAAAAAAAGATACACCTACGTAAAAGGTTGCAATAATTTTGACGTTGCAACAGCATTCTTCAACAGAGCCAATAAAAAAGGCTTACACCTTTTAGTTGGTGCTAATGGACGTGAGGCATTTCGCATGACTCCTTCAAAGAAAAGTGCCAAAATGTATAAACAAGGATTCCGTTGGGAAGATAGCGAGAATCTTAAATACAACATCGTATTCCACATTGACTCTATTGATATGGGAAGTGGTGCTGCCCAGGCCCTTTTCGGCGGCGGTGCTCTTACCGGTTCGATTCCCGGTGCTGATGGTGGTGCACGTGCTACTTGCTGGGGAGAAGTGTTTGAAATCGCAACTGACGAGTTGGTTTGCGAATTCAATTTAGGACGTTTCTATGGCGATGGTAATGTTGATGAAGCTGTTAGATTCTACAATGCAATTAGCGCAGCCATTTCTGCACAACTCCCCAAGTTAGCTAAACTTAAAAAATAACTACTATGAAACGTATTTTATTAGGCATCTTCATTACTTTGTTTGGTTTAAATGTTTTCGCTCAAGAGTATTTTGTTGGCGATATGGTCAGCAAAACAGAGACACAAAATCAGACCGATATAGATGCCATTGTTGCTCTTGCTAAACAAAAGATTGATGAGAATAGTTCACTTGATCCAATGGCCGCAGCTATGGCAAAGTCCATGGTGAAAAATATCGTAATCAACCAAGTAAAACAGCAAGAGTTACTTCAATATGTGCTTACATTACCTAATGGCACATATACGCAAGTGATTAAGTTTGACGGGAAAAACAATCGCACGGTAAGTTTCTGCCCGGAATTGGGACGTATTATTGTACGCGATTACAATAAAGGCTTAGTCTTTGTTGCTTTCCCTAAATTAAAATTGGCTTGTCAAGAAGTAGAATATATGCATCGTTCCAAAGAAATGCAACTTATGGCTCTCAAAGGGCAACTTCCCGGATTGACTCCGGAAATGGTTAATGGCGAGTTGTGTGTCCCCTACTATTCCTATCAAGAATATGAAAAGGTGGGTGGAGATAAAACGGACACCATCACTATCAACAATATCCTTTATAAAAAAGGAGAATGTTATGGATGGGCATATGCCAACTATCCTTTTATGCCTTATGATGTAACTATTACCACAGAATATGGTTATAGTAAACTCCAAAATTTGGAAATGACCGAAAAAGAGATCGATGAAGCTAATTTTGTCTTACCACAAGATTATAAAGTATCTGATAGTTTAGCAAAGTTTGCTAAGAAAGTTTCAGCAGCTCTCAAAAAACAAGACGCTTCTATTCCTTTTGATGGCAACATACCGGATAATCTTTGGTCATTAGTACCTTAAAATCAAAAAAAGTTGTACTTTTGCAGTGCAAAATTGTAAAAAACGACAAGAATTATGATTGGGTATATGATGAATCTTGACATTTTTGATTTGCTGCGCGACCTTCCGCACAAACTTCACAAGCGTCCTCGCCACAAATCA
>CALCGR010000101.1 GCA_937901025.1 uncultured Bacteroidales bacterium | reverse complement strand
CCCCAATGACCACAATGGCTACTCTTTTATCGACTGGCTCAGCAATCAGGTGACCATTGCCATTGGAGAGGACACCGCCGATAAGACACAGGCAGATGCACAACAATGGTGGCGTTACTGTTTTAAAAAGTGGTTCGTTGCCATGGTGGCTTGCTGGCTTTACGACGATGTCGTCAACCAAGAAGTACTCATTCTTATCGGCCGCCAAGGTATCTATAAAACCACCTGGCTGGAACGATTGATGCCTCCTTGCTTGCGCGCTTATTGCACGAAAATGGGGTCGCCCAACGACATCAATAAGGACGAGAAACTCCGCACCAGTGAGTTCGGATTGATCTGTATGGACGAGATTGACGCGTACCAACGACGAGACCTCAATGCCGCCAAATCCCTCATCACTACCGCTACCGTCACCGAACGCGCAGCGTATGCGTATACTAAGGAGTGCCGCGTCCGGGTCGCCTCTTTCTGCGGCAGCGGTAATGACCCAAAAATCCTGACGGACGACACCGGCAACCGCCGTTGGCTTATGTTCAACGTCGATATGATTGAGAATCCTTACAACTGGAATCGCGACATCTTCCCCTATGCTCAGATTTATGGGGAGGCGTTGTATCTGGTTAGACACGGCTTCTGCTATTGGTTTGATATGGACGATATCGTCAAGATTGAGGAACATAACCAAGGGCACATGAAAGAACCCAACGAGAAGGATCTTCTTCCGGTCTATTTCTCACCCGCTAATCCCGGCGATGCCGGTGCAGTGTTCATGACTACCGCCGAAATCTCTGCCAAACTATGCGACTGGGGAAGCATCAAACACCCCATGGATATCAGAAGCCTCGGCAAACTCATCCAATCCATGGGCTTCCCACAATATCGCGTAGGACCGAGCGGTACCCGCGGTTATATCGTCTATATTAATCAAGACCTTGATAGTCAGCGAAGAACGCAAGCTCGCGAGGCAGTCCAAATGAATCCTACTAAATGAGTTACTGACATGACTGACATGACTGACATCATTTTATTAAACTCCTTCCCGCGCGTGATAGAGGTTTTAGAAATACATGTCAGACATGTCAGACATGTCAGTCATGTCCGCACTCCCTAAGAGGAAACGAGGCGCGAAGCGCAGAGTTTCCGATGGCGTGATACGCGCAAGAATGCGCGGCACAAAAATGCTAAACAAGCCGCGGTTACGAGCCGCGGAAGATAAACACAAAAAGAATTATGGCAATAGCAGTATTACAGGAGCCGTATAAGGAATTACACGGCAGTATATGCAAAAGCGATGCGTACTACGTACGGATGTTTAGAGGACGATGCGTGTTTCAACACAAACCACGCAAACGATCCGAGAAACAACGACAAATGCGCGAGGCGTTTGGGCGGTTGTACGGAACCGCACACAAACGACAAGGCAAAAGCAAAGATACGTAGGGCCTATTATGCTACGTTAGTGCTACGCTTAGCGGTACGCTAGGGACCCGCATGAGATGCGGGGGAAAATGAACGAAAAACAAGACTCCGCAAGATATGCGGAGAGAATGAACCAAATTAAAAGTAAAACAATCATGGAAATTAATAATCAATTTATCAAACAACACGACCGCCTTGTGCGCGTCATAGTTAATCAATTCAAAGTCGCTAATGTGGATCCGGAGGACCTGATGCAGGAAGGCCGCATCGGACTCATCGAAGCCGCCAAACGCTTCGACCCCGCCCGCGGCATACAGTTCAGCTCCTATGCCAGTTGGTGGATAAGAAAGTACATCACCATGGCACTGCAGGAGTATGGGAATACAATCCATTTACCGCAACACGATCGTGTTGCTGTGGATATTTGCATCTCTATGTCCTTCGACGATATTCTCTACATAGAAGATGGCGACCCCATCACGTTCGCCGATACCATCACCGATGGATCAACAGTGGAAACGGAGTATATTGATAAGGAAAACAGTCGAGCCAAAAGGCGAGACTGTGCGGCTCGTATCGCTAAACTCAAACCCAAAGAACAAATCGTTATACGAGGTCTATACGGTTTTGATGAGAAGCGAAAAAGTTGGAAGACTTTAGCTAAAGAATTAGGAACAACCCCTAATCGAATAGCGAAGATACACACGCGAGCGCTCGAAAAATTATAAGGTAAAGATGCAGTTCCATACGGGGCTGCATTTTTTTGCATTTTTTTCAAAAAAATCGCGGTTGGTTTGCAAGGCGCGCAATGCCAATGCGTAAGGACGGAAGAAAAATTCAGGAAATTAATTTAAAAGATACACCTGACCCTCAGATTTTTAAGATTGTAGAGCCTACTAAATCAATAAAACTTGTGATAAAAGAAGTATATAAAGGAAACAAATGGGACGATACTTGTGTTAATTTTGTAAAAATAATACCGGGTTTTTGTTCTTTGGAAGGATTTGTTTTGGATAATTAGACAATAGCATAACACGCATTTCAAATCACCGACAAACGAACAAGCCCACTGCGGTTTAAGTGCATGATATCTCTATTTTCAAAGCCAACATTTGCTTTATAATGGAACCTACTTTGAAGCTTTCTATATCGATTGCTGCAAGTTTTATGAAGATTTTTACCGATGGGGAAAACGCAAGTACGGCATTAATCCCTGTTAATGGAGTTAAAATGGAGAAGCCTAAAAAGAGTTTGTTTGTTTATTTGATTGGAATTTATCTATTTCTTATGCAAAGTGTTATTACAGCGCCGCTTCGTAAAATAAGCAACGAATATTCTGCAAGTACAGGCAATGTAAATTATCAGAACAATCAGCTTATATTTTTAATATCAATT
>CALCGR010000100.1 GCA_937901025.1 uncultured Bacteroidales bacterium | reverse complement strand
CATGACTGTCTGAAACAGGTTTAGCAAGAAAATAATCAGGTTCATCAGTACTTTGAACAATTTCTGTACACTCAGGATCCGGTACTTCTGTACCATCATGCACCGTTCCGTTAAATATCTCATCATCAGATCCCGTAACCTTCTGGCTTTCAACTATATATCTGAAATCTGAAATGCAGAATTCACTGCTGCTGTTCAGATAACCAAGCATTTTTCCTATATAGTCACAGTTCTCGGTACTGTCAAACTTGAGACGGCATATAAATGACTTAAGAAAAACATTGATCTGCGGATTTCCGATATTTTTATTAAGAAAAGGCAGACATACCATATGAATCGAATCATTTTCTTCTGATATGTATAATCCACATTTTCAACTTCATCAAAAATTCTTTTATCGTCATCTGTTGTTTTAGGGGTGTAATATGGCCAATGCGCATCACTATTATCTTTTTCCTCCAAGTGTTGTACTTCCCATCCATCTGTGCGTGCGCGTTCAAGGGTAACATCCTTTCCATCTTTATCAGTAACCTGTACATGAGTCGTCAGCGATATTTGGAGAGGCTCGATATGACCATATTCGCGCATATTGATGCGGTTCATAAAATCTTCATTAGCTCCATAGGTTTTTGACAAGTATTCCAGATAACGGCGGAAAAATGTTTGCAATTGGTCTTGTTGTTCTCTTGTAAAAGATGCATAGAGTTGATTTGCGACAAAGACTTGGAATGCCGTTTTTTCCGCCCATAAGATATAGGAATAAATATTATCACCTTCGGACAATTCAATCGGATATGTCGGATTATGAGAGACAAGGTTCCGAATTGGTTCCACGGAGTTGTTTAAATACTTTTTAATCAAGTCAAGATATGAGAAGGGAAACTTGAAGTCCAAGCGAGTAAGATCAACCAAAGGGACAGATGTATTCTGCATTGCATTAACCCAATAATCTATAGTCGCCATACGAGAAAAATCCATATTGCGCAACACATTCTCCATATTTGAGGCTAATGCATACTGAATAAGGACTGCGGTAAATCCAAATGCAGCCCATGCATGTTCACAAGCACCTTGAAAGGCTAATTTAAAACTATTTTGGGGAACCAGAACCATCTGTGCAAAGGCTTCAGCATCATCTCCCATCTCCGTACTGGCAGGAATGAGGTATGCATATAATGGATTGGAATCACCTTTGATTTTAAAACAAGCATAACAAACCCTTATGTCCTCTTGTAACGAAAATGGAGTTTTATCAGCAAATAAAAGTAACTTAATATAGTTCCCAACCATCCTAAGTCCGTCAATGTAATTCCCTTGATTTATATTATGAAAGGTCATTAATGTCCGTTGCCAATCATTTAAGATTTTTTCGTAAGTTACAGATTCTTTGACATCGGAGCGGATATAACTCGCTACAAGATTCTTCGCTTCTTCTCCTGTATTACACGAAATATTGTGGCAGTTTGCTAAAAGGAAAGCAGGATACCCCCATGCGACTTGTGTTTTTTCATCCTTTGAAGCCTCAATTTCCGATTGATGCACATTGGGAACGGAATCTATAGGATCTCCTTTACGATAGGGTGTATCAAGAGCACAAATACATCTAGTTTCACGAATATAAAAGAGACACGTCGGATGTTGTGTATTGAAGCCGTGTAGCTCGTAACGAGATAATACTCGTGATTTAAAAAGGTCTTTTAATTCCATGGTAGATTCAATCGTTTATATTGTAATAGAGGATTATTTGACTAATTTATCTATCTCGGTGATTCGTGCTTTGACTTTATGATTCGAACTGGTGTGGTCATAGATGTTCGTAAAATCTAATTATTTGGCTCTCTCCCTAAGGAAGTCTAATGACTTGGTCAGATAAGGTGTACTCAATAGACCACAGTCTATCTCACCGTCACGATAAACATACATATTGTATTTGTCAACCTTACGTATGGTCGTGTGCTCATCAATGATGAATGTCTCACCTTTCTGTCCATTGGTTAAGATTTTCTTAAGAGCAAGGATGGAAGCAGCAGCCTCATCCAAAGAGGTGCCAAGTTCAAGACTGAATACATTTGGATCATATTTGTCGTAATGCTTCAGTTTAAAAGCGAAGTACGTGTTATCCTCATTGTATAACAACCGGCAATAAGGATCCATAAAGCCCATCGGTGCATACTCTTTGTACACGCCGACACTCTGCGGTTTGATGGCTGCTCCGGCACTTATGACCACAAGCAGCGCAATCGATAATAAAATCTTCTTCATGTTGCTTTTTTTTTTAAAAATTCCTCAAATAACGTGGGATTAAGGAATATAATATTTACATCGTTCCGTTTTTTTTCTTTTAGAGCCTCTTGCTGTTCTTCCTTTTCAACATGGAAGATGTTGAACTTTGTCTTGATTTTATCTTGGTCATAGTGTGGTCCGTGAAATCCGGCACGTAGCATAACGATGAGCACTACTATCGCCACTACACTCAAAACGATTATTCCTATGATTTCTAAGAATTGGTGCATAAATTATTATTTCGGGCAATCAATATGTTGTACAGGGCAAGGCATTAACATTCAAAGTTACTATCGATGACATCCCAAATTTTGTGTAGTTTCGCAGCTCCCCACAAACTCAATCGATGCCTTTCGCAATCATAGTTATATAAGCATACATCATCTATCTTGTTTATTGGGGCTTCTTCGTCTCTTGAATGATAGGGTTTCATACTATCCTTATTAATCCAACGACTAATAATGGTCACCGGTTTCGTTGGGAAGCACTTGTTAGTTTCGTTCAGCATTGCTTGTTCGCCCACGCTATCTGCTAAAAGTGCAGTGTATATTTTCTCGGCAACTGATATATCTAAGCCCGTAGGTTTGATATTACAAAAGCAGCCAATCCAAATACCATTGATTCGATTGACATCGTTAATATGGTGTCCCTTGTTGCCAAAACGTTTATGAACTCCTTGAATCGTTTTTCCGCAGTAATAAGAAGGCTTTTTTTTATTTGGTTTTTTACCCCAAATTAGATATAAGTTACAATCCACACCCGAATTCTTTTCTTCCCATTCACCAATCTTCTTACGAGCATCTTTTACATCTTGTGCTATAAATGGTCCGTACCAATTAATCAAGTATGCCTTTTCTGTAATCATAAACTAAGATCGTTATTTGTCCGTTTATATATTTTTTGAGTAGGGTAATGACTTTATGTAATCCTCCATAAATTGCCAATCAGGAGAATATGTGCCATCTAAATTTTGAATGGCTGGCAATTGTAATCGAGTGTTGGCAATAGTATCTTTAAGAAATGCTCGTCCGTAATTATATCTATAGCGTTCTCTTTTTAATAATGTAACTATAAATAAGGCTGTATATTTGTTAAAATAAGAAGAACGTAAGACTACAATATGATCACCACAAATAAAATCTTTAGCTTGATAGTCAATCGTTGAAGTTGTGTCGCCTATAGTAATCGCATTTTCTTTTTCTATCTGATTGAAACCATCATTAATTACATAGCCCCTGCACCCATTATTTGTATCTTTTCTTGTTATGTAAGGAATTGCGTCTTTGTGGTTTGGCAAGCATTCTTGCAATTCTATAAAATTATAAGCGTTCGCTTTATATATAGCACTTAAATAATCTCCCAAACGGAACCACTGCCACTTACTAGTATCAAGAGACAATGTTTGCGATTGGATAGGTTCCTTATCATAGGATTTCTCCCAAATCGCTTTTGCTTGAGAGGGCATAGAGGGGATTATGGTGTTTTTTACAAAATTCTCCATATATTGCCAATCGGGCTCCGTGTCAGAAATGGCAGGCAAGAGAATTTTAGTCTGTTTCATAGTTTCCAAATCCCACTTTCTTCCATAGCAATAACGATATTGTTCTTGTTCTATGAGGGAACATAAGAAGAGTGCAATGTATTTCGTTAACGTAAATTTTGGATATAAGACATTGACATCATCCGTTGCCCAAAAAGCAGTCTCTTGATAATAAGCATATCCTATAGAACCATTATAAGAAACGGATATGGTATTCCCATCATGTAAATGTTTATCATTCCCTATTTTTGCAGATAAACCATTATTAGAATCTATAGCCCCAATATATGGAATATTGCCATCTTCCATATCCGATTTTGTTAGACGCTTTCCTTTTTTAATGATGAAAAGAGTTTCATATGAGAACCACTTCCAATTCGTTGTATCCATATTAAATCCTTTCGTTTTGAACTAAAAAAGCGGCATAGTCGCGCAATTTATTGATAAAGTCTTGTTCTGTCAGCGTACTGTAGTCGGTCTCCATGTAAGCCTCTGCACACCATTCCTCTTCGCCGGAAGTAATTTCTTTTAATACAGATTTACCAACTTTCTCCAATCGGTGCTCGTAAAGGTCTAACCATTCGGCTTCAATGTCATTCCATTTGTTTTTGACATCTATTCGACCTACTCCTTTTCGCTTCTCAAAGCCATCGTCTTTAAAATAGCCAAAGAAAGTTTTATAATTGTGTGGATGAGGTTGTCCTAACTTAAGTACTAAACAACAAGCCACAGCACTTGCACCAGGATAGAACATTTCCGGAGGGAAGGAGAAAACGGCATCCAAAGTATGGTGTTGTAAGATGTCATTTTTCATATCAGCAAGTAAAGATGAAGTAGCAATTGCACATTGCATGGGCAGTAATGCCAACAAACGCCCCTGATTAACGGTATCTGCGATATACTTAACAAAGCATAATCCCTTAGATGGGTCTTCTTTTTTGTCTCCTAAGCCAGTAGGGAATTGAGAAGCGACATTATTTCTAACCGCGTTGTAAGGAGGATTCATCAACACTAAATTAATATTAGCATTTTGAATCCATGTCTTTTTATCAAAGCAAGAAGCCTTTACAATATTGGAGTTGCCATCGCTATGTATGAGCATGTTAGTTGTTGCTAAACCAAATACTTTTTCTGCTGTTTCAATGCCATATATTTGTTGTTTTTTCACCTTATTTCGTTCTGCTTCAGTCTCACACTCTTTAAGAATTTGCGACATAGCTTGAACGAGGAATGTTCCAGAACCACAAGTTGGATCTAAAACACGGGTATTCTTATTTATTCCTCCCACCTTAGTCATAAAGTGGGTGATATGATTTGGTGTAAAGGCTTGGTTTTTATCCTCACGACTGACATACTTATTAAAGGTAGTAAAGAAATAAGAGAGAAGATCTTGCCCCTCAAAACTTTCATCATTAATATAAGTGTAGATTTTAGTTTTGATAAAGTCTAATATTTTTTGGAAATGTTCTTTGTCGAGTGCAAGTACTGTTTCATCTCCTAAAATATTATCACACAATATTGTTATCTTTGCACCACGAGCATAATCTCCTTCGTCCATTAGTCCTTGGAGTTTGTCGGTTATTCCTTGCCGAATTTGTCCGTTAGATAATCCTTGATATACCAAACCGTACTTTAATGCTAAAAGACAAGTTCCCACAAACTGACTGCGGATATCCTCTTTAATACCATTAGCATGTAAAAGTTCATTTAGTTGCGAGGTGTTTGTCAAAACAGCAGAGGGATCATTATTATGCCTAACCTTGAAATAGCCGACATACTCTTCCATGGATTTTAGTTTGGTGTCATTCAGGATTTCCAAATCACGACCGGCCTTTGCCTTCCATGCAAGCATTCTATCGTTAGCCGTGTTAGCCAAAATCGCAATAATATTGGCCTGTGGATTGAGTTCCCTTTCTAAATCTACATAATCAAACAACTGCTCTTTATCAGATTCAACATATCGTTGCTTTGTCTCAATAAGAACAGCCGTTTTAGATTCCGGCTCATAAAAGCGGATGTCTAATTTATAGTGTCCGCTGATTGGATGTCCTAAGGCTTTTACATAACTAAACTCTCCTGTTTCTAGATTTTCCGTCAACAATTCTCTAGAGACGGTGTCAATCATTTGTATTCTAGTCATAATCTCAATATTTTGTTCTTCATCTTCTTGCTCCTCAAGAGTTTCTAACTCCCTTGCGGTACTTCGTGACCGCAAAGATACGGAATTTTTCTCACATACGCAAGTTTCGGGGCAAATAATTTGCATTTTGTCGCAATTTTGAGCCTCTTGCGATAATTTAACGGCACTTGTGCCCTCAAATTCCCCAAACGGGATCTCTAAACTTTTACCAATCATAGTTGTAAGAATAAGACAATAAATAAGGATAACTATAATACTAGTTTTATATCTAGTTTTTATTACTAGATTTCAAATTCCGCTGCAAAATTACCCCAACAAACTGCCAACTTTAGGCAGTATGTATAAAAACACACAAAAAAAGTGCACTTTTTCATGAAAAATGCACTTTTTTATGTGGGGTGTAGAGGTGTAGAGGAGTAGAGGAGTAGGGTATGCTTGGGGCTTATTCAGTGCACGGGGCACAATGCACAATGCATATTAAGTTTTCTCTGTTTGCAATTACCTGAAATAGATTCGTCCGTCAGTTTGGAAATGCTCTTTGCCTATTGTTCCATGAAGGTGATTCTTGATATAGTCAACCACGAGATAGACATCAATATAAGATTGTTGGGTGGGAACCTCGGTTGCTCCGGCAAAAACCAAGCCATCTCCTTGTTCTAAAAGAACATATTTCGTTCCTGCTATGGTATATCTGCCGGCAGGATCAAGTGGTGTGAAGTTCCCTGACTTATCTTGAACCATGACGTTTTTCACGCGTCTCTCACCGGCAACACATTGGAACACACCATTGGCATCAAGCACAACTGTCGTTGCAATGGTTGTATCAATCTCAACCTTCAAGCCTGCCACTTGCAGGAATCCTCCGTTTTCCACAGGGGTCATCCGGTAGGACATCTCCAATGCATCAAGCAACGACTGACCGGTAACTTCAACCACGCACATTTCGTTGAGAAAAGGCAGTACGGCAAAGATTGTGTTGAAGGTAATGTCTCCAGCCTCTATTTCGGTACGCAAACCACCACCATTGGCTACACCTATGTCGGCACCCAACATGGCTCTGCTGGCCTGAGCAACAAAATCGCCCAATGCGCACTCTTGAGTCCTTGCAAGGTTAATTCTGTTCTTGTCCCACACGACAAAATTCCCCTCTGCCACACCTATCTTCTCGTTTGCAAAAGCATCATATTCTGCATTGGCCTTGTCCACTTCAGTCTGTACTTTCGAACTTCTGTCGGTTATCTGTTCCGTGACAATCAAGCTACTGCTTATCTTACCATCAGTACTGATAATCAACTTGCCAATGTTCTGAAAATTGGCGCCCGTGGACGTC
This sequence comes from uncultured Bacteroidales bacterium, assembly GCA_937901025.1. Lineage (GTDB taxonomy): Bacteria > Bacteroidota > Bacteroidia > Bacteroidales > Paludibacteraceae > Colicola. The sequence continues at coordinate 11,446 of CALCGR010000100.1, read as the reverse complement.
CAAAGCACCTGTTTGCCGTCAGCGTCCGTGAAGTATGCCCCCGGTTGTACTGTATGCGCATGAGCGTCCAGAATGGCATCTACGCCACTCACGGATTTGATGATTCCTTCCATCAGCCATTCACCGACATGCGAGAGAAGAATCACATAATCAGCACCCTCGCTGATGGTGGCATTAACTTCCGCTTGTATAAGTTTCTCAACATTGTTACTGCCAAAATCATATACGATATTGCCGGATTCGTCTGTGACACGGCTGAGAGGAATCAGAGAAATCATTTGGGGCATTGTGACCCCTACAAAGCCCACACGTATGTTGCCATATTGCTGAACGTCATGACCGTCAAAAACCTGTTCACCTGTACGGAGGTCAGCGAAGTTGCAGCAAAGGGTCTTTGCTCCAATAGTTTGCAGACGATTCAGCATCATTGATACGGAGTTGTCAAACTCGTGGTTGCCAATGACGTTATAGTCATACCCGACAGAGGATAATATGTCTGTCAACGAGCGGCATGAGTCGAAATTGCAATGAGAACTGCCGGAGAGGAAATCGCCACACGAGACGGTCACAACATACTTGTATTGCTCTTTCATTGCATCACGATAACCTGCAAAGAGCGGATAGCCATCAATGGCTCCGTGGACATCGTTCTCAAATATGATTACCACATCTTCTTTCTGCGGGTCGTCAATGGGTGTTTCCTTCTTACAACCTACAAGCAATGTCAATGACAAAAAACAAACAAGTTCTGCCAGTCTGAATAAATTGAACTTTCTCATAAACCTAAGTTACTCTCTACCGCCGTGCGGTTGCTTCATTATACACTTTCTTTATGTCCTCTTTGCGGTCGAATGCGACTGCAAAGTTACATTTTTTTTGCGACATGTGCAAATTTATTTGCAAATTGCACGCAAATCGTTTCAAATTCCGCTGCAAAATTACCCCAACAAACTGCCAACTTTAGGCAGTATCTCCAAAAAAACACAAAAAAAATGCACTTTTGTCACCAAAAATGCATTTCCAAGGTAATTGATTAGTGATTATTGCGCTTGGGTGTAGAAAAGCCGAATGGTAGCCAGTGCTACCGAGAGGTCGGTTACTTCAGTCAGACGGCTATCCAGCGGGCACTGACCATCCCCCTGCTTATTGACAATATAAGGCACTTCCTTTTCGGCGTGCAATACAATGCCGGCATTCTCCAAAATCTCACGAGCAGGGGTGCAAACGGTATGAGTATAGACTTCCCTTACCTTACCGGCCACTAACAACCACGCCGCTGCACGACCAATGGTCTTGTCCGCCATGACAGCTCCTTCCAAACGGTCGCCATCCTGCAAAGCCAGCAAGTCGCGCACGCCATGTTGCGTATAAGAAGTAGTGATCCCGCGATTACGCACGACGCACGAATAGCCGTTAGCGTCCAAGACAGCCAACAGGTCATCATCGATATGAACAAGGTTATATTCGCGACTACCAAGGCCAATCTCGGCAGCACGCTCAATGGTACGAATACCATGACGCGAATTGATGCGTCTAATGAGCGCATCGGCATTATCATCATGCTTTGAGGGGTAATGGAACACCAGATCGACGCAAGCCTGATCCAACGCCACGGGGTCTAACGAAGCAAGGATACCAATGTCGCGCATCTCAGGAGCAGCCGGGTGACTATCACAGTCACAATCCACGGACAGGTTATTGACCACATTGATATAAACAATACGCTCGCCATTACCGAAATACGTATGAACAGACTGTGCGGCAGCCGCCATAGACTCCAAGAAACCGATTTGGTCAAGAACATGTTTCCACATGATTTCCGTATCCTCCGTATAACCGGCAGTATGGATATACGCCTTTCCCGCACGGGAGGCAATACCGATAGACTGGTTCTTCAGTACACCACCGAAACCGCCCATCGCATGACCTTTGAAATGGGCAAGGTTAATCATAAAATTATAATTGGCGAGATGATTGCCGACGATGTTATAGCGTAGATGAGCCGTGTCCTGCACAGGAAGACGCATCTCCCCCTCTTCGTCCATCAAGTCGCAAGGAGCAATGGCTGTAAAACCATGGTCGCGGAAGGCCTGCCAGTGGTCGGCGTTCTCAAACCGTTTGCCATGGTAAGCCGTGTTGCACTCAACGATAGTGCCGTTCACTTCCTGCACCAAAGGGGCAATAAGGGACGGTTGCAGATAATGGTGTCCGCCGGGTTCGCCGGTAGATATCTTAACAGCCACCTTGCCTTCGGGGGTGACGTTTAAGGCATGAAAGATACGCAATAGGGCTTCAGGAGATATGTCCTGAGTCATATAAACGGTAGATAAACCATCCTGCGCAGCGTTTTGACGAGCAGAAGTTGCCTTATGTCCGCAAGCGGACAATATGGTAATAACCAATAATAAAATCAGAGATTTTCTCATAATGATGAATTGATTTGTCGTTAGTTTTAGGCTAGTAAAAACCTACTCCTCAACACCCATAATCGTATAGCGTTTGCCGTCACGGATGATACGAAGTGTGTGATTCTCCATCACTTTGAAAGACCCTTTTCCTTCCTTTCCCTCATAGGGCAAGGAGGGTAGGTCTGTTTTTTTAGCGGTGACGGTGAACTTCACCTTTTTGTCGTATGAGTTAAGTCCCTCAAAGGACATGGAACCATCTTCATTAACGGTCATCATGCCGCTTTGGATATACCATGAGGCAAAGGAATTATCTATGTATGACGGAAGTCGATCACCGTCCAATTTCCATTCTCCACCCTGCATAATGTTGGTATATGTATCAGGAACGATGGTACTATCTTCACTAAGTGTAACTACAAAAGCGAAGTCCAAGTGATCTCCTTGTTGATTCGCACAATTGAGACGACAAGTATCCCTTCTCATTTCCAAGTATAGTTCATCTCCCATAAATTGGCCTTCATAATCTATCTTCGCGTCCCCAATAATAGCATCTTCATATCCGGTTGCGTGAATGATATATAGTATGGAGTCATTGGCAATGAATCGCGTTTCCATTTGCATATCCTTGCCTTGTTGCTCAACAGTACATTGCTCAAAGTCAACTATACTTCGATAGAACCCATCGCGCGCGTGAATCATACTGCTCGGCAGGCATATCTCTTTTGAGAAGTCTCCACTAATATCCCTCGTCCGAACGAGGAATATTGCGAATGGCCTTGCTTGCTCAAAGATTTGGCATGTATAGAATTGTGGTCTAAGCGGATCAACAGCCATCGCAAATTCTGCATCCTCCTCAATAATAATCGAGTCAATCGGTTCTACATGATGATGCGTAACAGTCATGTGGCAGGAACGGTTATAGGAGTTCTTGGTATTGATTTCCACATTCATTTTGTCGTATTCATTATACCGGATAGTGATACTACCTTCAGTCATGAAGAAGAAATCACGTATCACACCTGTTAATGTATCCATCATACCGGCGTAGCAAGGTTGGGGGTCAAAACGCTCTACACCTGTAGATAAATGCGCTGTACCTGCTTCGTGAGTAGTTGACAAGGGGTACGTGCCGGCTGGAATATCAGTTGCTTGAGGATCAATGTAAAGTTCCAAAGTTACCGTTGTTTCCTTATTGTCAATCTCAATGGTTGCTAAGCCATTCTCCACATAACTAAACATTTGATAACACTCATACTCTTGCTCCATATCCATATCGGTATCGGCATTAAGGGCTTCGGTCAGATGGGTGCAATGGAAAAGATAGACTTTGCCATCGTCTCCCTTAAATTCACCATCTAAGACGATGCTATCGCCTATTTCGGCAACAATCATTTTACCCTCTATAAAAGTGACATTCACCGTATCTTCACGAGTAATAAACTCTACGATATTGTAATTCCCTACCGTGTCAATGGTATGATTTTCAAATGAGAACGTGCCAAATTTATCGGTTGTGTTAGTACGAATAAAGGTATATAATTCTTCATCATTATGGGAATTATACGACCATCCTACCTGCTCCCATGTCTTTGGATTATACACCTCATCAATGATGAGAATGTCGTTAAAGATACGAACTGTGTCCTGTTTGGATGTTTCTTCTGCCCACAGTCCGACGCTCAGCGTCAGGGCGGCGATCAATAATAATAGTTTTTGCATAATGTATGATGTATTTATTTGGTTCACAATGCACAATGCACAATGCACGATGCAGGGGATTAGTGCAGTATCGCACGAATCTTATCCGCGACTTGGGCGGGAGTGAAGCCGAGTTGCTCGTCCAGCACCTTATACGGTGCAGAGAAGCCGAAGCTCTCGAGACCCCAGATGGAGCCATTCTCCCCTACCAGTCCCTCCAGCGTACAAGGCAGTCCGGCCGTTAAACCAAAGCGGCGAACACCCTTAGGCAACACCTCGTCTTGGTATTCGCGGGATTGCGAGCGGAAAAGTCCTTCGGACGGCACGGAGACGACCTGTACCCTCCTACCCTCTGCGCGGAGGAGAGCAGCCGCCCCCATGAGGGTCGAGACCTCCGAACCGGAGGCAAGCAGAACGACCTCGGGCTTTTCATCCTTAGAGACGATATAAGCACCATGTCTGACGCCCTCGAGCGAGACATTGGGCACGGGTTCGATATCCTGACGCGAGAGGATGAGTGCGGTCGGGGTCTGCCGGTTCTCGAGCGCGACGCGCCAAGCGTAGGTAGTCTCGGAGGCATCGCACGGACGGAGGACGAGCATAGAGTTACGGCCGCTATGGTTCTTGAGTTTCTCCATAAGACGGATCTGCGCCTCCTGCTCCACGGGTTCGTGGGTAGGACCATCCTCACCGACGCGGAAGGCATCGTGACTCCAGACGAAGATCATGGGCAGTTCCATGAGGGCGGCCAGACGCACGGCGGGTTTCATATAATCAGAGAAGACGAAGAACGTACCGCACGCGGGGATGATACCGCCATGCAGCACCATACCCATACATACGCACGCCATGGTGAGTTCCGAGACACCGGCCTGGATGAACCGACCGGAATAGTCGCCCTTAGCCATCGCATGGGTGCGCTTGAGGAAGCCGTCGGTCTTATCAGAGTTACTCAGGTCCGCGGAGGACGCGAACATATTTCCTACGGCATCGGCCAGGAAGTTCATCACCGTAGAAGACGCGGCGCGGGTAGCGACCCCGGGTTTCTGGACGATGAGACTCCAGTCGACGCAAGGGGTCTCGTTCGCGAGGAAAGTCTCGTAGAGACGAGCCTCCACGGAGTGGGTCTTTTTCCAGGTATCGTACAGCGCATGTTTCTCCTGCGCCAGGGCGATGAGTTGTTCGCGACGGGTTTTATATATCTCCGCCACCTCGGGGAAGATGACGAACGGGTCGTCGGGGTTACCGCCGAGGTTCGCTATGGTGCGGGCATAGTCGGCTCCGGACTTAGAGAGCGGGTTGCCGTGGGTAGAGCACTCGCCCTCGAAGGGAGTGCCGTCGGCGGTGACGCAACCCAGTCCCATACGGGTATGACCGATGATGAGCGAGGGACGCGAAGGCTCCGCCTTAGCGTTCTTGAGGGCGATGCGGATAGCGTCCGTATCGTTACCGTCAATCTCCTGCACGTACCAGCCCCAAGCCTTATATTTGAGGGCGACGTCCTCGGAAGAGACGACATCGCAGGTGGTGGAGAGTTGAACGTTATTACTATCGTAGAACATGATGAGGTTATCGAGTCCGAGGTGTCCCGCCAGGCGTCCTGCGCCTTGGGATATCTCCTCCTGGACACCGCCATCGGAGATATAGGCATAGATGGTGGGGTTATGCACCGGATGGAAGCGGAAGTCGAACCACTTAGCGGCTATGGCTGCGCCTACGGCGAAGGTATGGCCTTGGCCTAACGGGCCGGAGGTGTTCTCGATGCCGCGCTCGATGCAGCGCTCGGGGTGACCGGGGGTAGCACTACCCCACTGGCGCAGGTGCTTGAGGTCCTCGAGGGAGAAGAACCCCGCGAGGGTGAGGGTGGCATAGAGCATAGGAGCCATATGTCCGGGATCGAGGAAGAAACGGTCCCGCGCTGCCCAGTTGGGGTTCAGCGGGTCATATTCGAGGAACTCGGAGTACAAGACATGCATAAAATCGGCTCCGCCCATGGCACCGCCCGGGTGACCGGATTTAGCGTTTTCTACGGCCGCAGCAGCGAGGATGCGGATGTTATTAGCAGCGTTGTTCATTGTGAATTGTGAATTGTGGATTGTGGATTAAATAGCAATATAATGATGGAAGCGGTCGAAGCCATCGTGGGAATCGAGGCCGCAGCCATAAAAGAAGTCTTGAGAGTCATCGACGATACAGGAGGTGAGGTCGAGTCCGGTAGCGTCGGTAGAGGTGCGTTGCAGCAAAGTGACGAAGCGCACCGATTGGGGGTGAAACTCCTCCAGTTTATCCAAGAGTGCCCGGGAGGTGGTGCCGGAGTCGCAGATGTCGTCGAGTACGATGACGTCGCGTCCCTTAAGGTCCGGCAGGTCGCAGTAGTCCCAGACGAGGGCGCCTTGTCGGGAGCCCTGATAGGAATGCAGTTTAACGAAGAAGACCTGATTCGGGAGGTCGAGGCAGTCCAGGAAATGGACGGCAAACCATACGCCGCCGTTCATGACGACGATAAAAATAACATTCTCATTAATGATCCCGCGTTGCTGTAAGTCGCGGGCAGTGGATTGGATGCGTTCGGTCAGGAACGCGGTATCATATTTTACCATGCAAAGAGGGGGTGTTGATTCATTTCACGATTAACTTCCTCGCGCACCTTGGCGATGTTCGCCTCGGAGAGCGGGTCTTGGAGGACGGTATCGATGAGGTCCACGATCCACGGCATCTTATCGTGTTTGAGTCCGCGGGTGGTGATGGCGGGGGTACCGAAACGCAGGCCGGAGGTCTGGAAGGCGGAACGGGTATCGAAGGGAACCATGTTCTTGTTCGTGGTGATGTCCGCAGCGACGAGGGCTTGCTCTGCGATTTTTCCGGTGAGATCGGGGTATTTGGTACGTAGGTCGACCAGCATCGAGTGGTTATCCGTACCGCCGGAGATGATCTTATACCCCTTATCCATGAACGCTTGCGCCATGACGGCGGCGTTGCGTTTGACTTGCTGCTGATAGACTTTAAACTCCGGGGTGAGGGCTTCGCCAAAGGCGACGGCCTTAGCGGCTATCACGTGTTCGAGCGGGCCGCCCTGGGTACCGGGGAAGACGGCGGAGTCGAGCAGGGCGGACATCATCTTCACTTCGCCCTTCGGGGTGGTCTTGCCCCACGGGTTGGGGAAGTCTTCGCCCATGAGGATGACACCGCCGCGGGGACCGCGCAGGGTCTTATGGGTAGTGGAGGTGACGATATGGGCATACTTGACGGGGTTATCGAGCAGTCCGGCCGCGATGAGTCCGGCGGGGTGCGCCATGTCGACCATGAAGATAGCGCCTATCTCGTCCGCTACGCGGCGGATACGGGCATAATCCCATTCGCGGCTATAGGCGGAGGCACCGGCGATGATGAGTTTAGGGTGTTCGGCACGGGCTTTGCGTTCGAGTTCGTCGTAATCGACGCGACCGGTGGTTTCATCGAGACTATAATCGATGGCGTGGAAGACGAGACCCGAGAAATTCACGGCCGAGCCGTGGGAGAGGTGACCGCCATGGCTGAGGTTGAGTCCCATGAACGTGTCGCCGGGTTGAAGGCACGCCATGAACACGCACATATTCGCTTGCGCACCCGAGTGCGGTTGCACATTCGCGTATGCGGCATTATAAAGGAGTTTAAGACGGTCGCGGGCGATGTTTTCGGCTTCGTCCACGACTTCGCACCCGCCATAGTAACGGTGACCCGGGTAGCCTTCGGCGTACTTATTGGTGAGGACACTGCCCATGGCTTCCAGGACCTGGTCGGAGACGAAGTTCTCACTGGCGATGAGTTCGATGCCTTTCGTTTGGCGCTCTCTTTCGCGACGGATAATGTCAAAAATCTGTGTGTCTCTAAGCATGTTTTTACTGATTTTGTAAGAAATTTGTTGCAAAATTACACTTTTTTTTGGACATATGCAAATTTTTTTGTAACTTTGCGCCAAATTTTAAATATCTATCACTATGTTAGGATGGAATGCAGCCGTAGGGGAAGTGGCTCACTTTAATAACTTCCTGTTTATAATGGCCCTCATCGGGCTGGTGGTTTTTGTGGCTTTGTACTTCGTGGATGCCGGTTATGGTAAGATGCGTACGGAGAAATGGGGTCCGGCGATCAATAATAAGATCGGTTGGTTCTTGATGGAGGCACCGGTGTTTATTGTGGTGCTGTACTTATGGCTCGTTTCGCCGTATCAAGAGACGCGGATGATGCCGTTCGTCGCCTTCCTCATTATCTTTGAGTTCCACTATTTCCAGCGGTCGTTTGTGTTCCCGTTCCTGCTGAAGGGCGACAGTAAGATGCCCATCATCATCATGTTCCTGAGCGTAGTATGGAACGTGATTAACGGTTATGCGCAAGGCTGGTGGCTCTTCCACCTGGCGCCCAAGTACTTCCCGGAGATGTACACGGGGGCTTGGCTGACCGACCCGCGGTTTATTGTCGGGGTGCTGATTTTCATTGCCGGTTGGTGCATAAATATGCATAGTGACCACGTAATCCGTCACCTGCGTCAGCCGGGGGATACGAAGCATTATCTGCCGAAAAAAGGAATGTATAAGTTTGTGACCAGTGCCAATTATTTAGGTGAGATCACCGAATGGCTCGGTTGGGCGATATTGACGTGGTCAGCTGCCGGAGCGCTGTTCTTCTGGTTCAGTTGCTGCAACCTCGTTCCGCGGGCGAATGCGATTTACCTCAAGTACGAGAAGGAGTTCCCCGAGGAGTTTGACCGCAAGAAACTGAAGAGGATTATTCCGTTTATTTACTAAGTCATCTATTTTTCTTTTGTATGAACAATAAGTTATTTACCGAGTATCAACTCGGACCTATCACGCTGCGCAACAGGTTCATCCGTTCGGCAGCGTTCGAGAACATGTGTCAGGGCAATAAGCCGACACAGATGTTAGAAGACTATCACGTATCCGTAGCCAAAGGCGGCGTGGCGATGACCACGGTAGCCTATTGCGCCGTGGACCTGAGCGGCGTAAGCTTCGACGGTCAGCTCTATATCCACGACGAGATCCTACCCGACCTGAAGAAACTGACCGCAGCCATTCACGACCAAGGAGCCAAGGCGAGTATCCAACTCGGCCACTGCGGAAACATGACCCACAGGGCCACGTGCCACTGCATGCCGGTGAGTGCGAGCAACGGGTTTAACATGTATAGTCCTACAATCCACCGCAAGTTGAAGGTAAAGGAGATACAAGGGCTGGTGAAAAAGTTCGGTGAAGCCGTCGATTTCTGCCGCAAGGCGGGTTTTGACTGTGTAGAGATTCATGCGGGTCACGCCTACCTGATTTCGCAGTTCATCTCGCCCCGCACGAACCATCGTCACGATCAGTACGGCGGTAGTTTCGAGAACCGCGTGAGGTTCCTTAACGAGGTACTGGACGAGGTGATGAAACATGCGGGAAAGGACATGGCGGTCATCGTGAAGACGAACATGTGGGACGACTGCTGGCGCGGTTCGAACATTGAGGAAGGTATCAAAGTAGCCAAAGAGATAGCCAAACACAAGGTGCACGGTATCGTGCTGAGCGGCGGTACGGTGAGTGCCTCGCCGATGACGATCCTCGGCGGACCGATGCCCGTGAAGACGTTGGCGTATTACATGCCGATGAAGATGTGGTGGTTGAAGGCGGCGTTAGTGTCGGGTGCCGGCAAGATGCTGATTCCGACGGTGCCGTTCAAGGAGCTTTACTTCATGGAGCAGGCAAAGCGTTTCCAGAAAGCGATTAAGAACGTACCGCTGATTTACGTAGGCGGTATACAGAGTGGCGACAGCTGCCAAAAGATTATGGACGAGGGCTTCGAACTCTTCCAGATGGCGCACGTGCTCATCAAGGATCCGGAGTTTGTGAACCACGTAAAGAAGAACCCGCACTACCATGCCGGTTGTACCCGCAGTAACTACTGCGTAGGACGTATGTACACCAAGGAGATGAAATGTCACGAATGCGTACTGCGCGATGGCGAGGCATTGCCGAAGAAGCTCCAAAAGGAAATATCGAAACTAGAATTAAAATAAGCTATGGAAGCCAAATACGATCCTTCATCGATTGAAGCGAGATGGTACCAATACTGGTTGGACCATAAGTTATTCCACTCGGAACCGGACGGTCGCGAACCGTTTACCGTCGTTATCCCGCCCCCGAATGTGACCGGAGTGTTGCATATGGGTCACGTCCTGAACGAGACCATCCAAGATATCCTCGTTCGGCGCGCCCGTCTCGAGGGTAAGAACGCTTGCTGGGTACCGGGTACCGACCACGCTTCCATCGCTACGGAAGCGAAGGTCATCAAACGGCTCAAGGAGCAAGGCATCAATAAGTCGGACCTGACCCGCGAGCAGTTCCTGGAGCATGCCTGGGCATGGACCGACGAACACGGCGGTATCATTCTCAAGCAACTGCGCAAACTAGGTTGCTCCTGCGACTGGGACCGCACGTCCTTCACGATGGACGAGACGAGGTCAAAAGCCGTGATAGCGGTGTTCTGTGACCTCTACCGAAAGGGATTGATATACAGGGGACTAAGGATGGTGAACTGGGATCCGGAAAGACAGACCGCCCTCAGCGATGAGGAGGTAATCTATCACGAGGAGCATAGTAAGTTCTACTACCTCAAATATAACGTAGTGGAGGAGCCGGGCAAGTATGCCATAGTGGCTACCACCCGTCCCGAGACGATCTTCGGCGATGTGGCGGTGTGCATCAACCCCAAAGAGGAGAAGAACCAATGGCTCAAAGGCAAACACGTAGTGGTACCGGGCGTAGGACGCGTGATCCCGATCATCGAGGATAGGTATGTAGAGATAGGGTTCGGTACGGGCTGTCTGAAGGTCACCCCCGCCCACGATGTCAATGACTATGCCCTCGGACAGAAATACGATTTGAAGACCATCGACATCTTCACGGCGGATGCGCACCTGAACGTCTCTGAGTTGAAAGACGAAAGTTTAGAGTTTAAAGCATTGGACCTTGATAGATATCAGGGGATGGACCGGTTTGAGTGCCGAAAGGTGATTATTGAGGACCTGGAAAAACTCGGTCTCATCGATCATATCGAGGACTATGACAATAAAGTAGGGTACTCCGAGCGTACGAATGTACCGATTGAGCCGCGGTTGTCGTTGCAGTGGTTTATCAAGATGCAGCACTTCGCTGACATCGCCCTCGGACCCGTGATGAATGACGATATCGTCTTCTATCCCGCGAAATACAAGAACACCTACCGCAGTTGGCTCGAGAACATCAAAGACTGGTGCATCAGCCGTCAGTTATGGTGGGGTCACCGTATTCCCGCTTATTACGATGCCGACT
>CALCGR010000099.1 GCA_937901025.1 uncultured Bacteroidales bacterium | reverse complement strand
TTAAATAACTGACTCGCTATGTTAGACAAAAACTTTGGTTATGTCCGCGTCGCCGCGGCGGTACCTTCGCTCAAAGTGGCTGATTGCGCTGCAAATGCGGTGGAGATTAAGCGAATGATCGAGGAAGCCGTAGAAGAAGGCGTCGAGATTGTCTGTTTTCCCGAACTGTGCTTGACCGGTTATACGTGCGGGGACTTGTTCTTTACCCAAGTTATGCAGCAAAATGCCTTAACCGCCCTCGAGGATGTTTGTAACTTCACGCGCGGTAAGGCGCTTATCGTCATGGTGGGCGCCCCGCTCAAGGTGGATAATAACCTGTTCAACTGCGCCTTCGTCATCACGGATGGCGAGGTGATCGGTGTGGTGCCTAAGATCAACCTGCCTAACACGGCGGAGTTCTACGAGAAACGCTGGTTCACCTCCGGTCGTGCTACGATGGAGCGCACCGGCGAAGGACTGCGTCCGCGGATTCCGACCATCGAACTATGGGACGGCCCCGTACCTTTCGGTCCGGATCTGCTCTTTATGACCCGCGACTATTGTTTTGGCGTCGAACTATGCGAAGACCTCTGGTCGCCGCTGCCGCCGTCCACCCAACTGGCTATTCAAGGTGCGGAGATCATCTTTAACCTCAGTAGCAGTAACTGCGTACTGGGCAAACACGCCTATCGGCGCGAGATGATTAAGCAACAGTCCGCCCGCGTACATAGTGGCTATGTCTATACCTCCTCCGGCGTGGGCGAGTCCTCTACCGACCTTGTGTTCTCGGGTTCTACGTATATCGCAGAGAACGGCGAGATGCTCGCCGAAGGCGAACGGTTCCTGCACCGCTCCTCGATGGTGATCTCCGAGATCGATATCGAACGTTTACGCACCGATAGACAACGGAATACGAACTTCACGAAGGACCAACACGGCCATTACCGTAAAATCACCGTCGCCCCGATAGAGGGCGGGGTAGGGTATACCGAACCTATCCATCGTAAGTTCTCTCCTACACCTTTCTTGCCCACGCCGACCGATGCCGATTCGTATTGCTCGGACGTGTTCTCTATTCAGACCAGTGCCCTGGCACGCCGTTGGGAACATACCCAAGCCGAGAGTCTGGTCGTGGGTATCAGTGGCGGATTGGATTCTACATTAGCCCTCCTCGTGTGCGTGATGACCGCGGATATGTTAGGCTACGACCGCTCCCGCATCTTAGGCGTCACGATGCCCGGGTTCGGGACTACCGACCGTACCTATAACAACGCCATCGCGATGATGGAACAACTGGGTATCAGTATTCACGAGATACCGATTCGCGAGATGACCACCCAGCACTTGCAAGATATCAATCACGACATCAATGAGCGCGACATCACCTACGAGAACGCCCAGGCGCGTATCCGTACGCTCGTACTCATGGATTTAGCCAACCAATATAACGGCCTGGTCATCGGTACCGGCGACCTGAGCGAACTGGCCTTAGGCTGGGCTACCTATTGTGGCGACCAGATGTCGATGTACGGCCTTAATGCCGGTATCCCGAAGACCCTCGTCCGTTATCTGGTGCGTTATGCCGCGGAGAACCTCTTTGGCGAGGAGATGCGACAAATATTGATGGACGTAGTGGATACACCCGTCTCCCCCGAACTGCTGCCTGCCGACGAGAATGGCGAGATAGCTCAGAAAACCGAGGATAAGGTCGGACCTTACGAACTGCACGATTTCTTTGCATATTACTTCCTGCGCTACGGCTTCTCAATGCGTAAGACAGCCTATATGGCCACCCTCGCTTTTGAGGACCAATACACGCCGGAGGAGATTGAACGCTGGATACGCGTGTTTATCCACCGGTTCTTCAGCCAACAGTTTAAACGCTCTTGCTTGCCCGACGGCCCGAAGGTAGTGAGCGTAGGCCTCTCCCCGAGGGGCGATTTAAGAATGCCCAGTGATATAGGAGAATTTGAAAACCTCAAAGACTAACATATCGATTCTGCCTTATAACACGTTCCATCTGGACGTGAAGGCACGAGAGGTCATCGAGTACACCACCATCGAGGACCTTCAGTCCATCTTGCTCGAGCATAAGGGACAACCGATGCTCGCCGTAGGAGAGGGTAGTAACCTGCTGTTCACCAAAGACTTTGACGGTATCCTGCTCGTCTCGCGGATGGCGAAAGCCAAGGCCACTAAGGAGACGCAGACCGAAGTGTGGATCGAGGCGGAAAGCGGACTGAAACTCGACTCGCTCATCGAACAACTGGTGGCGATGGAACTGACGGGAATGGAGAACCTCAGTTATATCCCGGGTACGGTAGGTGCGTCCGCCGTGCAGAACGTAGGCGCATACGGTCGGGAGGCTAAGGACGTGATCGAGGAAGTGCACACCCTATCCGTGGCGGATGCGCAGCCGCGGGTGTTTACCAATGCCGAGTGCCGGTTCGGTTACCGCGACTCGATCTTCAAGAACGAACTGAAAGGACAATATATCGTCACCTCCGTCGTCTATAAACTGCAAAAGAACGGACCGCTCTACCTCGATTACGGGAACCTCCGTTCGGCGATGGAAGGACAACCGATGACCGCGGAAGCGGTGCGCGAGGCCGTCATCCGTATCCGTAAGCAGAAACTCCCCGAAGTAAGCGAACTGGGTTCCGCCGGCAGTTTCTTCAAGAACCCTATCATCCCCGAATCGCAGTTCCTTGCGTTGCAACAACAATACCCTACCATCCCTCATTATTCTTATAAGATTCCCGCTGCCTGGCTCATCGAGCAATGCGGTTGGAAGGGGAAGACGATGGGGGGCGCGCAGTGCTATCCACAGCAACCGTTGGTGCTGGTCAATACCGGCAACGCCACGGCGCAGGATATCATCAACCTCGCGCAAGCAATCATCGATAGTGTACAACAACGGTTTGGAATAACCCTCCATCCGGAAGTTAATTATATTTAGTATGGCTAGTTTTATTGTAGAAGGTGGACATTCCCTCCACGGAGAAATCACTCCCAAGGGAGCAAAAAACGAAGCACTGCAAGTGCTATGTGCCGTTCTGCTCACGCGCGAACCGGTGGTGATTCATAACCTACCGAATATCCTCGATGTCAATAATCTCATTGAATTGCTGCGTTCGATGGGGGTTAGTGTCAAACCATTAGGCGAGGGCTCGTATTCGTTTACAGCCGACCGGCTGGACGAGGATTATCTCAATTCGGATAAGTTCTTGAAACAATGTGCCCGCTTGCGCGGTAGCGTGATGTTGATCGGTCCGCTCTTGGCGCGCCAAGGTCAAGTCATCTACGCCAAACCCGGGGGCGACAAGATCGGTCGCCGTCGACTCGACACGCATTTCCAGGGAATGGTGAACCTTGGCGCCACCTTTACCTACGACAATGCCTTAGGCGCATACATTTTCTCCGCTCACGAACTGAAGGGTACGTATATGTTACTCGATGAGGCATCGGTGACCGGTACCGCAAATATCATCATGGCGGCCGTGCTGGCTCAAGGAACAACCACGATCTATAATGCCGCTTGCGAACCATATATCCAACAACTCTGTAAGATGCTCAACGCGATGGGTGCCCGTATCAGTGGGGTAGGAAGTAACCTGCTCACCATCGAAGGCGTAACATCGCTGCACGGGGCGGAACACACCTTGCTGCCCGACATGATTGAGGTGGGCTCGTTTATCGGAATGGCAGCCATCACGAAGAGTGACCTGACCATCAAAAATGTATCCTACAAGGACTTAGGCATCATCCCCGAGGCTTTCCGCCGCTTAGGTATTCAGGTCATTCAGAAAGGGGACGATATCTATATCCCCGCCCAAGACCACTACCAGATTGAGTCATTCCTCGACGGCAGTATCTTAACGATTGCCGACGCCCCTTGGCCCGGACTGACACCCGACTTGCTGTCCGTGCTGCTCGTGGTGGCTACCCAGGCACGCGGGTCCGTACTCATTCACCAAAAGATGTTCGAGAGTCGACTCTTCTTTGTCGACAAACTCATCGATATGGGGGCTCAGATTATCCTTTGTGACCCGCACCGGGCGGTGATCATCGGACACGACCACCAGATTAACTTACGGCATAACAACATGACCTCCCCGGATATCCGTGCGGGTATCGCGATGCTGATTGCCGCGATGTCGGCGGAAGGCACTTCCCGCATCGACCACATCGACCAGATTGACCGTGGCTATGAGGATATCGAAGGACGCCTGAACGCTATTGGTGCTTGCATACGAAGAGAGGATTAACCATATTATTCGGCTTATTCATCGCCATCGGGCTGCGAGCACAGGTGATGAATCCCGTTCATTGGTCCTCGCAACCAATAGGGGATAGTGTCGCCGTCACCGCTACCATCGATAGCGGATGGCATATGACCCTTATCTCCATCGCCGATTCCGTCATCGGAGAGGATTATGAGGGTACTTATACCATCACCCTCCCCCTCTACTCCTCTACTCCCCTACACCTAAGATACAACGCCTGCAACGACCAACTCTGCACTGCGCCGGAAATCTATGAAGTGCAGGGTGCACAATGCACAATGCACGGTGAGTCAATTCCTCATTCCTCAATTCCTCATTCCTTATGGGTGGTGTTCTTGCTGGGGCTCTTAGGTGGCTTGATGGCGATCTTCACGCCTTGCGTCTGGCCCGTCATCCCGATGACGGTTAGTTTCTTCCTTAAAAAGCAGTCCTCCATCCTTATTCCTCATTCCTCAATCCTCTATGGCTTTGCCATAGTATTGATCTATGTCGGTTTAGGGGTTTTGGTGACGGCTATCTTCGGGGCTTCGGCACTTAATGCGTTATCTACGAATGCGGTGCTGAACCTGTTCTTCTTTGCGCTGTTTGTGGTGTTTGCGTTGTCGTTCTTCGGACTGTTTGACATCACGTTACCCTCGTCTTGGTCTACGTATTTCGATAAGAAAGCGCGTTCCGCCTCGGGGGTGATACAAATCCTGTTTATGGCGTTCACCCTGGTGATCGTCTCGTTCTCGTGTACGGGTCCTATCATCGGTACCTTACTCGTGGAGGCGGCGGGACAGTCGTATCTCGCACCTGCCCTCGGGATGTTAGGCTTCGCCATCGCCTTGGCGTTGCCGTTTATGCTGTTTGCAACCTTCCCGTCCTGGATACAGAACCTGCCAAAGTCCGGCCGGTGGATGCAAGACCTGAAGGTCTGTCTGGCGTTCATCGAACTGGCGTTAGCGCTTAAGTTCCTTTCCGTAGCCGATGTAGCCTATGGCTGGGGCATCCTCCCGCGTTGGCTGTTCTTCGTGCTTTGGACAAGCTGTTTCTTAGGATTGGGTATCTACCTCATCTATCGCTTTGCCAAGACCCGCTCTTGGGTTGGCAAAACCGTCGCGGGTATCATCGGGATAGCGTCGATGCTCTTCTCCGTCTATTGTGCACAAGGGATCTTCGGCAGACCCGTGGCCGCGGTAGCGGCATTCGCGCCACCGATGCCCATCGAGAAACAACAACTCTTCCTCGATTATGAACAAGGGCTTACCTATGCGCGCCAGAATGACGAACCGGTCCTACTCATCTTCTCCGGCTACGGCTGCGTCAACTGCCGTAAGATGGAGGCTAAGGTGCTGTCGGACGAGGCGGTCAAACAACGCTTGCAAGCCTATACATTGATAATGCTTTACGTGGATTCAAGGCAGGATCAGAATAACAACGGCATCGAGGACGGCATCGAGTACTCGCGCTTGCAGCGGGAGCGGTTCGGCAGTAACGCCCAGCCGTTCTATATCCAACTCGATGCCCACAATCGTCCTGTCTCTGACCCGATGACCTATACCGCGTCCGTGGACGCGTTTTTACAATGGCTCAAATACTAAAACTAACAACTAATAACTAAAAAATTGCTTTATGAAAAAAATCATTCTTTTAGCGGCAATCTTCTGTATGCCGGCTATGTTGCTGAATGCAGCAACCATCAAAGGTAAAAATGCACAGCCCGAAGAGGTTGAAGTACAGTTCATCGATCTCGGCTTGCCCAGCGGTACGTTGTGGGCTGCTGAAAACGAGACAGAGTTTTATACTTTCCCGGATGCCGTTACTATCTTTGGCTCATCGCTACCCACCAAGGCGCAATGGGAAGAGTTGAAAGAGACTTGCCGTTGGATTTGGGATCGCAAAGCCGGATGTATCTTAGTAGGTCCTAATGGTAAACGCCTCACCTTACCCGTCTCCGGTTATTACAACTGCGATGGTGAGTTCCGCGGCAAGGGCGAATATGGTGAGTACTGGACGAGTACGGATAACCTCAACAACCCGATGAACGCTTGGATCTTCGATATCGAAGCCAACCTCTATGTCTGCGACTTGAGTTACTCGTGCTATCGTCTGTCGGTTCGTCTTGTGAAGAATAGACAATAATGAATACCCACACTTACGAAACGCGCCGTCCCAAAGAGAAAGAGATGATCTTTGGGATTCGCGCGGTGATAGAAGCTATCGAGGCGGGCAAGACCCTGGATAAGATCTTGCTGCGTAGAGACATGTCCTCGGCAATCGGTAAGGAACTGCTATCCAAACTCGCGCAAGCGAACCTGCAGTCCGCGGTGGTTAAGGTGCCGGTAGAGAAACTCAATCAGTATACCGACAAGAACCACCAAGGCGTCATCGCTTTCCTTTCGCCCATTGAGTTCACGAACCTTGATGAGGTTGTCCAATCGTGTTTCGATGAGGGTCGTAGTCCGCTTATCATGGTACTCGATGGTATCACGGATGTCCGTAATTTCGGGGCAATTGCCCGTACCTGTGTCTGCGCCGGAGCGGATGCTATCGTCGTGGCCGCCCGCAGTGGGGTAGCCATCAATGGCGACGCTATCAAGACGTCGGCAGGGGCGCTTCACTCCCTTCCCGTTTGTAAGGTAGATAATATGCAAAACGCCTTGCAGTATCTTCGGGATAGCGGTTTAGCCGTGGTAGGCGCTACCGAACACACCGATTGTCTGTATACACAAATGGATTTGACGCAACCCTTGGCGATTGTGATGGGTAGTGAGGGGTCCGGTATCTATGGTCCTAACTTAGAGAAGTGCTCGCATCAGGTCCGTATCCCGATGGTCGGAAAGATTGAGAGCCTCAACGTCTCCGTTGCCGCAGGCATCATGCTCTACGAAGCCGTGAGACAGAGATCAATCCAATAACTTAGTACGTGATATCGACTAGGTAGAGGCCTTCGGCGGGGGCGGATTGACCCGCTTTGCAGCGATTCTTTTGCTCGAGGATATCTAAGATAGCCTCGGGCTTCATTTTTCCCCGCCCTACATCAAACAATGTTCCCACCACCGCACGAACCATGTTTCGCAAAAAGCGGTCAGCGGTGATAGTGAAGACACCATTTTGCCATTCCGCACGAGTGACGGTGCAGAAGGTGGTTTTGACATCGGTGTGGACCTTGCAGAACGATGCGAAATCGTGGGTGCCGATGAGGTAGGACGCCGCTTTGTTCATCGCCTCAAAATCCAACCCGACCGCTACGCGCGTCGCGCGATGAATAAGGAAAGGATCCTTCGCCGTCGTTATCCGATACTCGTACGTACGCGACGTAGCACTGAACCGCGCGTGCATCTCGTCACTAACCTCCCAAATGCGCTCCACCGCAATGTCCGACGGCAGTAGAGAGTTGAAAGTTGAAAGTTTAAAGTTTAAAGAAGTTGAAAGTTTAGAGTTTAAAGTATTTTCAAAGTCAAAATGCGCCACCATTTTCTTCGCATGCACGCCGGCATCGGTACGGCCGGCAAAGGTCAACGCGATAGGTTCGCGCAGGATAGTAGAGAAGACGCGTTCCATCGTCTCCTGCACCGTGATACCGTTCGGTTGCGTCTGCGAACCGTGGTAGTTAGTGCCGAGGTAGCTGAACTGAACGAAGTAACGCATCGATCTCAGGGGATAGACGGAACCGATAAAGGATGAAACAATAGGTGCCCAGTAGCAAGACATCGCGCACGAGACTGCTAAGCCATACCAACGCGGTCGGACTGAGCGAATGGGTGAACAGGAACACAAACGCCTGGTCGAGAACGTAGTTCAGTCCTAACGCACCCCCGAAGAGTAGCACTACCCAGAGCATCGACCAAGCGAACGGACGAAGGTGCATCAAACCCATCAGCACGAGGAGCGAGAGCGCCATATAGATAGCGTAACTCAAACAACTGCTCAGTGCCGCCCCGTTCATTCCCCATCGGGGAACAAAGATGTTATTGAACACAATAGCCAGCGTCGTTAGCACCGCACTCAGCACCAACGAGAGCGCATAGTACTTGCCGTAGTTGATGGCATTGAGCACAATAGAGAACGTGGCTAAGATAAGGTTATCCACCGCCAGGATGAACACCGCCGTTCGCGCCGCGGCATAGGTTGTACCGTTAGGCAAGAGCCAATAGATAAGGTCGATATTAATCCAAAGTAGCAGGAAAATGATTGTCCCGACAATGAGGGTGTTATTGATGACCTGCTTGATGAGCGCATTGCTCTGCGGCGTGTCGCATGCGTGAACAGCCGTCGCTAACTGCGGTGCCGCAATCGCGGTCAGTGAGCGATACGGGATACTAATCATCACCGCCATATACGTGGCGATGGCGAAGATACCGGTGTAACTGAGACCCATCTGAGCCGTCACAAAAAACGAGGATATCGAGGGCGCTAACACCGACGTGATAGCGGAGACGAGCAGGAAACCCGTATAGAGGAAACACCGTTTTACAAGCGTCGGGTTGGCTTTAAGAAACGCCCCATCAGGTCGGAAATCGATGTGACCCGTAGCCAACAGATAGCCTAAGTTAATGAGGGCTGCCAAGGCATAGATACCCGAAAGCGCAATCACAAACCCGTCCATCGAGATCACGCGATAAGCGTACAGCAGGTAGAGCGCCAACAGTCCTACGCGCAGACCTACCTCGCGCACCGCTCGCGGAACGACAATCCGCATCAAGATATTAGAACCGGTCTCGAAGATCGTTTGGTAGAGCAGGAAGAACGCAATCGGTAGTACAAAATAGTAGTAATCGACGAATAGCGGCGACTTCTCACTGAACCAATGCGTCAGCGGCACCTTGCACGCCCAATAGACAATAGCAAAAACAAGAAACCCGAGGAAGGGCAATACCAACGCCCAGAAGAAAAGGCCGTGGTAGTGATTGCTGTCCTGTCCGTCCGAGGGTTCTTTGAAAGAAGGGCTAAACCGTATCAGTGAGGAGGAGGTTCCGAGTTGCGCCAAACCTACGAATAACGTGGCGGCATCCACCAGTACCCGGACAAGACCAATCTCCTCGGCACTAAGAAAACGAGTGAGTACGAAGAATGTGGTGATAAAACCTATCACCACACCTAAGTACGTCACGATCGTACCTTTGATACTCTGTTTAGCAATGATACCCATTACTTCACAATCCCGAGCAGCTCTACATCAAAGATGAGAACGGAGTAGGGAGGGATACCCGGTACTTGGCGGTCGCCGTAGCCTAACTCTTGCGGGATATAGAAGCGGAACTTACTGCCTACGGGCATGAGTTGCAGACCCTCCGTCCAACCGGCAATGACTTGGTTAAGACCGAACTCCGCGGGCTCGTTACGATCTACGCTGCTGTCAAACTTCGTACCGTCAATGAGGGTACCCGTATAATGAACGCGAACTTTATCGGTAGCCGCCGGTTTCTTACCCTTGCCCATCTTGATGACTTCGTATTGCAGTCCGCTCTCGGTTACTTTAATGCCCTGCTTGAGAGCATTCTCTGCCAAGAACTGCTCACCTTCTACCTTGTTCTCACCATACTGAACCGCCATCATCGTTTGAGAGATATACTCGTTCGCTTCGTTGATGTCCCAGTCCTTAACACCGTTCATCCCATTGATGATACCGGTGCGGATGAGTTCGATATCCGTGGCGATGAAGGTCTGTCCGAACAGACCCGTCTCTTCCCATTCGCTCAGGTTCTGACCAATCTGCTCACCGGCCATTGCCAGCATCGGATAAGCCCAACGCATCTTAAGGGCTTGGTTGATACCTTTTCGGAAGTCTGCTAAGCCGTTACCCGTGGTATCTGTAGCGATAGCCATCGAGATACGACTGCCTTGGAACACGCCGAAGGCATAGTTGATGGAGTCTTCGAACGAAGCGAGTGTAAGTGTAACGGCTGCTTTCGGACATTTCTTTGTCTTTACCGCTTTGCCCGTTGATTGCTCTTTGGCTGTGGCTTGATAGTGACTCGAGATGAAGGCATAAGCCTCTTGCGATTGCATCATGGTGGTGTCCCCGTAAATGCCGTTGACAAGACCTTGCAACAAGATGGGCTCATTCAACGTCCACGCCGGGTTATTAGCCAGACCTTCCGTCTCAAAACCCTTGAAACTGATACCGATCTTATACCCATAATCTTCAGCGTCACTCTTGTCGGCTACCTTACCGGCAACGGCTTTGTCAAAAGCCTTGATGAACGTAGCAATAGGAGCCGAGGTGCTGTCCTTGATCCCGCTCTCCATCTTAATACCATAACCTGTGACTAAACCGAGCGCATAGTTGACGGAATCGGCTTGACACGTTAAATCCACCGGCTGCGCATGATAGTTAGCGCAACTCATTAAGGCCGCTGCGGCCAGAATGCAAATAAATGATTTTTTCATAACATTAATTTATTTAATACCTAATAACTCTACCGTAAAGATTAATGCGGAGTAGGGAGGAATACTGCCACCGGCACCTTGTGCTCCGTATCCTAATTGATAAGGAATATATAGTTTATATTTACTGCCTACACTCATCAGTTGTACGCCTTCCGTCCAACCGGCAATCACCTGATTGAGACCAAACTCAATCGGCTCGCCGCGCTGATAACTGCTATCAAAAACCGTGCCATCAATGAGCGTTCCCTCATAATGCACCTTGACCGTATCCGTAGCCTTCGGCTTCTGACCGAGCGTTGATTCAATCACTTCGTATTGCAGTCCGCTCGGGGTTACTTTGACGCCCTCGCGTTTCTTGTTCTCCTCAAGGAACTTCTCGCCTGCGGCTTTCTGCTCCCCGGCAATCTTCTCTTCGAGTTCTTGGAAGAACTTGCCTAAAATCGTTTGCGCCTCTTGATAACTGATCTTCGGCTGTTGTTTCTCTAAAACGTCTTTTATTCCTTCGGCCAGATCGTTGTACTCCATCTTCGTCACTCCGCTGCCGAGTAAGTTTTGACCCATGCTTAGGCCAATAGCATAACTGATTTTATCCATAAATTTATAAGATTTTTGTGTTTATATTCGTTGTTTTGCTAAAATGCGCTACAAAAGTACAATTTTTTTTGGACATATGCAAATTTTTTTGTATCTTTGTGCCCAAATTGTATAAAAATGTTTAGTGGAATTGTGGAGACCATGGCTCAGGTCGTTAAAATTGAGCAAGAACAGGGGAATAAACACTTCACCCTCCGTAACCCTTACAGCGAACCTCTGACCATCGATCAGAGCGTCGCCCATAACGGCGTTTGTCTTACCGTTATCAAATATTCCTGCCCTTTGAGGGAAGGTCAGGAAGGGTCTTACGTTGTCACCGCTATGCAGGAGACCCTCGTTCGCACGAACCTCGATGAGCTCAAGGTCGGCGATTGGGTGAACGTAGAGCGTTCGATGCTCCTGAGCGAACGATTGGACGGGCACATCGTCCAAGGGCACGTGGATCAGAAAGCCCGCTGTATCGATGTGCACGAGACCGACGGCAGTTGGTATTACCGTTTCGAATATGATTCGGACAAAGAGATGATCCGCCGCGGGTACTTCATCGTGGACAAGGGTTCGGTGTGCATCAACGGCGTGAGCCTCACCGCTTGCGAACCCGAGGTGAAGGACGGCAAGGGCTATGTCTCGGTCTGCATCATTCCCTATACGCACGAGAATACGAACTTCAAGTTCATTGAGGTAGGCACCGTCGTGAACCTCGAGTTCGACATCCTCGGCAAGTACATTAGTCGAATGAATCAATTAATCAATCAGTAATATGGAATTTCATTATGAACCTATGTTCCAACTCGGCAAGGACGAGACGGAATATTATCTGTTAACCAAGGACTACGTGTCCGTGAGTGAGTTTGAAGGCAAGCCCATCTTAAAGATCGCCCCCGAGGGGCTGACGATGATGGCGAACCAAGCCTTCCGCGATGTCAGTTTCCTGCTGCGCCGTTCCCATAACCTGCAAGTCGCCAAGATCTTGCGCGACCCGGAGGCCAGTGAGAACGATAAGTATGTAGCCCTCACTTTCCTGCGCAATGCCGAGATAGCGGCGAAGGGTTGTCTTCCGCTCTGTCAGGATACGGGTACGGCTATCATCCACGGCGAGAAGGGACAGCAAGTCTGGACCGGTTACTCGGACGAGGAAGCCCTCAGCAAAGGGGTCTTCAAGACCTATACCGAACAGAACCTGCGTTATAGCCAGAACGCTCCCCTCACGATGTACGAGGAAGTGAATACGAAGTGTAACCTCCCGGCGCAAATTGACCTGGAGGCAGCCGAAGGCATGGAATACCGATTCTTATGCGTAACCAAAGGCGGCGGTAGTGCCAACAAGAGTTACCTCTATCAGGAGACCAAAGCCCGTATCCAAAACCCGGGTACCCTCATTCCTTTCCTCGTGGAGAAGATGAAATCGTTAGGTACAGCCGCTTGTCCGCCTTACCACATTGCCATCGTCATTGGCGGTACCAGTGCGGAAAAGAACCTGCTGACCGTCAAACTCGCTTCTACCCATTATTACGACAGTCTGCCTACCTCCGGCAATGCGTCCGGACGCGCTTTCCGCGATATCGAACTCGAGCAACAACTGCTGCAAGAGGCATATAAGATCGGACTCGGTGCTCAGTTTGGCGGCAAGTATATGGCGCACGATATCCGCGTCGTTCGTCTGCCTCGTCACGGAGCCAGCTGTCCTATCGGACTGGGCGTGAGCTGCTCGGCAGACCGTAACATCAAATGTAAGATCAATAAGGACGGTATATGGATCGAGAAGATGGATACCAATCCGGGTGAACTTATTCCTACCGAACTGCGTCAAGCCGGTGAGGGCAATGCCGTGAAGGTGAACCTCAATCAGCCGATGCGCGAGGTTTGTAAGATCCTTACCCAATATCCTATCGGTACTCGTCTGAGCCTCAACGGCACGATCATCGTCGGACGCGACATCGCTCACGCGAAGATCAAAGCCCGTCTCGATGCCGGCGAACCGATGCCCGAGTACCTCAAGAACCATCCTATCTACTACGCCGGACCGGCGAAGACCCCTGCGGGCATGGCTTGCGGTTCGATGGGTCCCACCACGGCGGGGCGTATGGATCCGTATGTGGACGAGTTCCAAGAGAAAGGCGGCAGTCTGATTATGCTTGCCAAGGGCAATCGCTCCATCGATGTCACCAATGCCTGCCGGAAACATGGCGGTTTCTACTTAGGTTCTATTGGCGGACCGGCGGCTATCCTGGCGCAAGAGAACATCAAGAGTATCGAGTGCGTCGAGTATCCCGAGCTAGGAATGGAAGCTATATGGAAGATCGAAGTGGAGAACTTCCCCGCCTTCATCTTAGTCGATGATAAGGGCAACGACTTCTTCAAACAACTGCAACCCTGCAAAGGCTGCACGATAATCAAATAAGATGGCCAAAAAGAAAAATCCCGATTCCTGGTGGCAGCGGATTAACTATAAGTACCGTCTGTCCCTAATGAACGAGGACACCCTCGTAGAGGCCTGGCATATCAAAGCCAGTCGGCTCGGTGCGTTTACGCTCTTTACCATCAGTTTCTTCGTCATCCTATTCGGACTCGCTGTACTGATTATCTATACTCCGCTGAGGAACCTGCTGCCGGGGTATTCGGATAGTATCCGTCACCAACTGGTCGAAAAAACCATCGCCGTAGACTCGCTTTCTGCGGAGGTGACGCTTCAGGCGCAGTGTATCGATATCGTCAAGCAGGTGTTGCAAGGGGAGGTGAAGGCGGACACGATCCTGCCGCTGGACTCCTTACAGATATTGGCGCGTACCCGTCTGCTCGAAGCCAAAGCCGAGGCTACGGAGGAGTTTATTGCTCAATACGAGGCAAAGGAAAAGGATAACCTCCATCTGTTCTCCGTTCAGCAGACCGTCCCGACGATTACGTTCTTCAAACCCGTTCAAGGGGTAGTGGTTACGCCTTATGAACAAACGAAACGCGGGGTAGAGATCCGTACCTCGAAACCCTATATCAACTCCGTGCTGGCCGGTACCGTGGTCTTTGTTACCTACGAGATTAACAACACCTATACCCTCGTCCTTCAGCACGACGAGTATATGACCGTTTATCGGAATGTGAGCAAGGTACTGCAACCCGTCGGCTCCCACGTGGATGCCGGAGCTTCCGTAGCATTGGCAAGCAGTACCCTCCCGCTGTCCTTCGAACTATGGTACAACGGCGATAATATCAACCCCGAAGAAGTAATCGCTTTCTAACGTGAAACGCAAACTAGCCATATTAGGTAGCACCGGTTCTATCGGTACCCAGACCCTTGAGGTGGTTAAGATGCACCCCGACCGTTTTGAGGTCTATGCCATCTGCGCTCATCGCAGCGTGGACCTGCTCATCGAGCAAGCCCGGCAGTTTCGGCCGGAGGTCGTCTGTATCGCGGACGAGACGTTGCTGCCGACCCTTAAACAAGGTTTAGCCGACTTAAACATTAAGATTTGGGGAGGCGACGAGGCCATTGCCCAGATGGTCACTCTTCCGAGTGTGGATGTGGTGGTTGCCGCGATGGTGGGGTACGCCGGCTTGCGTCCTACGATAGAGGCTATCAAGGCGGGTAAGACCATTGCGTTGGCCAATAAGGAAACCCTTGTGGTGGCGGGCGAACTCATCACCCGTCTCGCATTGGAATACCATGCGCCTATCCTGCCCGTGGATAGCGAACACTCGGCAATCTTCCAGTCCTTGGTAGGCGAAGAGAATAATGAGGTAGAGAAGATCTTACTCACCGCCAGCGGCGGACCGTTCCTGAACCTGACCAAGGAGCAACTAAGTACCGTGACCCCTGCGCAGGCACTCAAACACCCGAATTGGGAGATGGGGGCAAAGATCACCATCGACTCTGCTTCGATGATGAACAAAGGGTTTGAGGTGATGGAAGCCAAATGGCTCTTTGGTGTATCGGCAGAGAAGATAGAGGTGCTTGTACATCCCCAGTCGATTGTGCACTCCGCGGTTCAGTTTGTTGACGGAGCGGTCAAAGCCCAACTCGGTCCCACCGACATGCGGCTGCCTATCCAATATGCCCTCACGTTCCCCGAACGCTGCGCCAGCCCTTGCAGTAGAATCAGCCTGACGGACCTTGGGCAACTGACGTTCCTTAAACCCGACCTCGAGCGTTTCCCGAACCTCGCCCTCGCGTATAAGGCGATTGAACGAGGCGGAAATATCCCGTGCGCCCTCAATGCGGCGAACGAAATAGCGAACCTCGCCTTCCGCGAAGGACGGTGCGGGTTCCTGCAGATGTCCGACATCATCGCTAATGCGATGGATAAAATCAATTATATTGCTAATCCTACCTACGACGACTATGTCGCTACGGATAAAATAACACGTTCATTATGTTCGATTTCTTAATATCTCCTTCTTTCTGGATTAAAGCCGCCCAACTGATGCTCAGCCTCAGTTTCTTGGTGGTGATTCACGAGTTTGGCCATTTTCTTTGCGCCCGTCTCTGCGGCGTTCGCGTAGAGAAATTCTATATGTTTTTCAACCCTAAGTTCTCCTTGCTAAGGTTTAAAAAGTTCGATGGTCGTTGGCATATGGCCCTTCTGGCACCGAACACCACCGAGAACGATGAGTGGTCCAAGCACACCGAGTCTACGGAGTGGGGAATCGGTTGGTTGCCCTTCGGCGGCTATTGCGCCATCTCCGGAATGGTGGATGAGACGCACGATGCCACTCAACTCGCGTCTCAGGCGCAACCCTGGGAGTTCCGCTCGAAGAATGTATGGCAACGCCTGCTCATCATCGCCGGCGGTATCCTCGTTAACTTCATCGCGGCCCTGATGATCTTCGGACTCGTCTTCTTCCATTGGGGCGAGACCACCTTGCCGTTGGAGAACGCTCACCAAGGACTGTATTTTAGTGAGGTCTTCACCCAAGAGGGTTTTGAGCAACAGGATAAGATCGTCTCCATTGATGGTGTTGAACCTCAACAACTCTCCGATGTCTTCCGTTCCCTCATCGTCGAAGGCAAACGCAATGTTGTTGTTGAGCGCGGGGATACGTTGACCATGTCGGATGCCTTGGGAACAAACCTGCTTTCGGCGCAATCGGAATTCGCGCGTATTGAGCGCGGCCACAAACGTAAGGATAAGCATTATCAGTCTCGCAATTATGTGGCGATGGGTGAGTATTTCCCCTTCGTGGTAGCGCAAGTGGAAGAGGGCCAAACGGGTTCGTTCATGGGTCTTCAACCGGGCGATAGTGTGGTACAAGTATCGGGTGTGTTGACCCCGTCTTTCTACGAGGTGCAGAACGAACTGAAGAAACACCCCTGTGAAACGGTCTCCTTGGGTTTCTACCGCAATGGCGAATACCTCACCGCGGAAGCGTTTATGGGCGACCAGTGTATGTTAGGGGTAGGGGTGAAGTCGAAGTTCGACTTTATCGAACCCAAGACCGTACATTATGGCTTCTTCGAGTCGATGAAACGCGGTATCGAACACGGCTGGAGTACACTCGTGATGTACGTTAAGCAGTTCCGTCTCGTCTTTACCAAGGAGGGTGCACAATCCCTCGGCGGTTTCGGGGCTATCGGAAATATGTTTGCCGGCTTATGGGACTGGGAATCGTTCTGGTATATGACCGCTTTCCTGAGTTTGATTTTAGCATTTATGAATTTCTTACCGATCCCTGCCCTTGATGGCGGATATATCTTGTTCCTGATTTTCGAGATAGTGACAGGTAAGCAACCCTCGGATAAGTTCCTCGAGCGCGCCAACCAAATAGGGATGTGGCTCCTGCTCGCCCTGCTTATCTTTGCCAATGGTAACGATGTTTTAAAGATATTTATGTAACTAACGACTAACCACTAACGACTATGTCTTATTTCAAACACGAATCCGCTTATGTTGATGACCACTGCGTCATTGGCGACGGCACGAAGATCTGGCACTTCAGCCATATAATGTCCGGTTGCACCATCGGTCCCGACTGTAACATTGGTCAGAACGTAGTCATCTCGCCCGATGTGGTGTTGGGGCGTAACTGTAAGATCCAGAATAATGTCAGCGTCTATACCGGCGTTAACTGCGAAGACGATGTCTTCTTGGGTCCTTCGATGGTCTTTACCAACGTCATCAATCCCCGTGCGGCGGTTAGCCGTAAGTCGGAGTATAAGCCAACCCTCATTAAACGCGGTGCTTCGGTAGGTGCTAATGCCACCATCGTCTGCGGTCACACCTTAGGGCAGTATTGTCTTATCGGTGCCGGCAGTGTAGTGACGAAGGACGTACCCGACTTCGCTTTGATGGTAGGCAATCCCGCTCGTCGCATAGGGTGGGTGAGCCGTTACGGCGAGAAACTCAGTTTCGATGCCTCCGGTCTTGCCACTTGTCCCGCCACCGGCGAACGCTATCAACTCAAAAACGACTCTGTCGTTTGTCTCTAAAACTAACGACTAAAAACTAAAGACAAATATGATCCAACGCATCCAAACCCTGTATTTATTAGCCATTGTGGCTTTAGGTATCACCCTTTTCTTTTTACCGGTGGTACAGTTCTCCACTCCTGACGATGCCGCCGTGCAACGCCTCTTTGAACTGCGCGCGAGCGGACTGACGGAGATCGTCTCCGATTATGCCGTAACAGCAGAAGACACTGCGCCCGCTGTTTTGAACGGTATCTGGGGCCTTACCGCTACCACGCTCCTGATTCCCGCCTTAGCGTTGGTGATCATCTTCCTGTTTAAAAAACGTATCCTTCAGGCTCGCCTCTCGATATTCTTGGCATTGCTGTGCGTAGGGTATTACGCCATCCTGTTTGTCTATGTATGGTTTGGCAAGCACACCGTAGCCGCTGATTGGGATATCCTCTTTGGGGCTTGTATCCCGCTCATCTGTCTGGTGCTGACGCTGATGTCCGTGCGTCGTATCTTGAAGGACGAGGCCCTGGTGCGTTCGATGGATAGGATAAGATAAATCCCCTCGCGTGCGCGCGTAAAATATATTAAGGAGTGAGTGGCGAAAAATCGGCTCACTCCTTGTTTTTTGATGAAAGTCGAAAAAACGCCCAAAAATGGCCAAAAATCGCTATACTGATTATCAGTCGTTTACAAAGAAAATGCAAAAAAATGCACCTAAAATTTGGTCATGTCAAAAAAAAGCAGTAATTTTGCAGTCGCTTTCGCGAAAAAATGAGGCCTTAGGGTCGAAAAATGAGCGAAAGCTTGTGATCTTTGGAAATTTTGACTAATCAAGATGTAGTACAAGAATTGGGAAAATTTACAAGTAATTGTAACGTTTAAGTTCCCGTTAATTAAGTACACAGTAAATCTAGTTATTCTGAGCTAAGTTATAATTTTTTTTTACAACGAAGAGTTTGATCCTGGCTCAGGATGAACGCTAGCGACAGGCCTAAC